>JBKJTM010000423.1:0-30836 GCA_046590805.1 Usitatibacter sp. | reverse complement strand
GGCCAGGGTCGCCTTGCCGCGCACGAAATCATGATCGGCACGCCGGCCATCCGCAACCTGATCCGCGAGGGCAAGGTTGCCCAGATGTACTCGTCGATCCAGACCTCGCAATCGGTGGGCATGCAGACGCTCGACCAATGCCTGGTGGACCTGATCCGCCGTAACATGATCACGCTGGCCGATGCGCGCAACCGCGCGGTCAACAAAGACCTCTTCATGGGTGGATAGGTGACGACCCCCACGCTCGCTTCGCTCGCTGCCCCCAGAGGGGGAGCATCAGTCCCTTGGGACGGCCCGGCGGGACTGACGACCCCCACGCTCGCTTTGCTACGAGACTGACATGGAACGCGAACGCGCCACCAAATTCATCCACGAGCTCCTTGACCTGCTGGTCAAGCAGAACGGCTCCGACCTCTTCATCACGGCCAGTTTCCCGCCGGCGATCAAGGTCGACGGCAAGATCACGCCGGTGTCGAAGACCCAGCTTTCGCCGCAGCACACCATCGAACTGGTGCGCAGCGTGATGAACGACAAGCAGGCCGCCGAGTTCGAATCCTCGAAGGAGTGCAATTTCGCGATCAGTCCGCCGGGTATCGGCCGGTTCCGCGTCAATGCCTTCGTGCAGCAAGGCCGCGTGGGCATGGTGCTGCGCGCGATCACCACCGACATCCCCAAGTTCGACGAGCTGGGCCTGCCGCCGGTGCTGAAGGACATCATCATGAGCAAGCGCGGCATCATGATGTTCATCGGCGCCACGGGCGCGGGCAAGTCGACGTCGATGGCGTCGCTGCTCGGTTACCGCAACGAAAACAGCTTCGGCCACATCATCACCATCGAAGACCCGATCGAATTCGTGCACGAACACCGCAACTGCATCATCACGCAGCGCGAAGTGGGCGTGGACTGCGAAGGTTGGGGCATCGCGTTGAAGAACACGCTGCGGCAGGCGCCCGACGTCATCCTGATCGGCGAAGTACGCGAACGCGAGACGATGGAATACGCCATCGCCTTCGCGGAGACCGGCCACCTGGCGATGACCACGCTGCACGCCAACTCCACCAACCAGGCCCTCGACCGGATCATCAACTTCTTCCCCGAGGAGCGCCGCCAGCAGCTGCTGATGGACCTCTCGTTGAACCTGAAGGCGATCATCTCGCAGCGCTTGATACCCAAGAAGGGCATGAAAGGCCGCGTCGCCGCGATCGAGATCCTGCTCAACTCGCCGCTGATGGCCGACCTCATCTTCAAGGGCGAAGTGCACGAGATGAAGGCGCTCATCTCCAAGTCGCGCGAGCTCGGCATGCAGACCTTCGACCAGGCGCTCTTCGACCTGTTCGAGGCCGACATGATCACCTACGAGGATGGCCTGCGGAACGCGGACTCGGTGAACGACCTGCGCCTGAAGATCAAGCTGGAGAGCAAGAACGCCAAGAACCGCGACCTGGGCAGCGGCCTCGAGCACCTCGAGATCGTGAAGTGACGCCGGTTTAGAGGTCGATAGCGGGGCGGCCGCCTGATCGCGCGGCGCGGTGATCGCCGGTGTGCCATCCTGCGGGCATGAGCGCACCGCCAGCCACGCGGCAATTGCCGGCCCGGAGCCTGGAGCCGCTGCTCGCCGTCGCGGCAAAGCTCGCGGCGCCATTCGACCTTCCGACGATGTTGCGGGAGGTCGTCGATGCCGCCGTGGAGGTGCTCGACGCGGAGCGCGGCGCCGTGTGGCTGTACGACGCAGCGACCGATGAGCTGGTGCTGGAGATCTCGCGGGATGTCCGGCCACTGCGGGTTCCCGCGGGCAAGGGCCTCGTCGGCGCCTGCGCGCGCAGCCGCCAGGCGATCGCCGTCGCCGACTGCTATTCAGATCCGCGCTTCGATCCGACCGTGGACAGGCGCACCGGATTCCGCACGCGGTGTGCGCTCACGCTGCCGCTGGTCGACCACAAGGGGGTCCTGGTCGGCGTGATGCAGGTCCTCAACAAGGCTCGCGGGGTATTCGAGGCGCACGACGAGTCGCTTGCCCTGGTGCTGGCGGCGCAATGCGCGATCGCGCTGCAGCGCGTGAAGATGACGCAGGCGCTCCTCGAGGGCGAAAGGATGCGCCGCGAGCTGGAGATGGCGCGCGAGGTGCAGATGAGCACGCTGCCCGGCCGCATGCCGGCGGTTCCGGGCTACGACGTGCACGGCGCCTTCCACCCCGCGGACATCACCGGCGGCGATACCTTCGACCTGGCGCCGATGGAACAGGGGCTGCTGGTCGTGCTCGGCGATGCGACCGGTCACGGCATCGCGCCGGCGCTGTCGGTCACCCAGATGCAGGCGATGATGCGCATGGCATTCCGGCTCGGGGCCGACCTGGAGACCACCTTCAGGCAGGTGAACAACCAGCTCGCCGACATGCTTCCCGCCGACCACTTCATCACCGCGTTCATCGGCCTGCTGGACCCGGCGACGCACCGCATGCGCTTCCACAGCGGCGGGCAGGGCCCGATCCTGCATTTCCATGCCACCACCGGCGGATGGGACACCCTCGCCACCACCAGCTTTCCGCTCGGCGCGATGCCGATGCCGTCACAGCGCGCCGCCGCCGGCCTCGCGCTCGCTCCGGGCGATGTTCTGGTGCTGCTTTCGGACGGCGTCTATGAATACCGCGATGCCGCGGGCATTTGTTTCGGCGAGGAACGCGTGCGCGAGGTCGTGGCACGGCACCACGACAAGCCGATGCCGGAGCTTTCGGCCCTGCTGCTCGAGGCGGTGCGCGCCTTCGCCCACGGCGCCCCCCAGGAGGACGACATCACCGTGGTCCTGGTGAAGCGGGATGCCGATTCGGCGGCCGGGCGCTCCTTCGCGCGCAGCTTCGAGTCGCTCGCGCCGATGGCGGCCTGGAGCGCGGCCTTCTTTGCGCGAGAGCGGATCGACGCAAGCCTGCTGCCGCCGGTGGATACCGCGATCGAGGAGTTGTTCACCAACATGGTCAAGTACGGCGGCAGCAGCACACTTCCGGTGCGCATCGAGATGCGAGCCATCGCCCGCGGCATCGAGGTCACGCTCACCGACTCGGGCGTCGAGGCCTTCGACGTCACGCGAGCGCCCGCCGCCGCCGTCGACTTGCCGGCGGAGCAGCGCCAGCCGGGCGGCCTCGGGCTGCATCTCGTTCGTGAAATGGTCGAGGACATGCAGTACAGGTACCTCGAGGCCACCCGGCAAAGTGTCATCACGTTCCGCAAGACCCTTGGAGGAAGGCATGCTGGCAATTGAATTCGGCCCCGAAGGCGTGGTGATGGTCGCAGGCCGCCTGGACGCCGCGCAATGCCTGGCCGCCCAGGCGTTCCTCGACCGCGTCCAGGGCGTGGTCACCCTCGATTGCCGCGGGCTGGAGTACATTTCCAGCGCCGGGCTGGGTGTGCTTCTCAAGACGCAGAAACGCCTGCTGGCCGCCTCCGGCAAGCTGCGCCTCGTCAGCGTGAATCGCCATGTCCAGGACGTGTTTCGCTATTCGGGCTTCGACCAGATCTTCGAGATCGAGGGCGCCGGCTGAGGCCTCGGTGAATATTCACTACCGCTGACGGCGTTGCGGGTGCATGCTCCGCCTGACATTCACGGGACATCCGGTCCCGAAGGGAGCTCCTCATGAACAAGCGCAACATCCTCATCGGCGCTGGCACAACTTTCGCACTCGTGGTCCTGGTCGCTTACGTCGCCTTCGACTTCCCAAGCGGGTCCAGGGACGTTTCCGGCACCATCGCCCCGGCGCAACGCGTGCGCGTCCAGCAGGTCAAGGCGGATGACGTGAAGCTCGGCGACCAGACGATCGCGCAGCTGCTGCAGAACGATTCCGTCGACCGCCTGATGAAGGATCCCGCCTTCCAGGCTCTGGCCGCCAATCCGGCGGCGTTCCAGGCGCTCGCGGCCAATGCCTCCGCCTTCGCCGCGATGGCGGAGCAGCCCCAGGCCTTCAAGGCGATGGCCGAGCAGCCGATGGCCTTCAAGGCGATGGCAGAGCAGCCCCAGGCCTTCAAGGCGATGGCGGCGCAGCCGATGGCCTTCAAGGCGATGGCCGACCAACCCCAGGCCTTCAAGGCGATGGCCGAGCAGCCGATGGCCTTCAAGCTGATGGTGGATAACGCGCAGGCCTTCTCCGCCATGGCCGAGCAGCCCCAGGCCTTCAAGGCGATGGCGGCGCAACCGCTCGCTTTCGCCGCCCTCGCCGCCCATCCCAAGGCGTTCGCGGCGATGGCGGAGCAGCCGCAGGCGTTCGCCGCCTTCGCGGCCAATCCCAAGGCATTCGCCGCCGCGGCCGCCAATCCGGATCAGTTCGCGGCGATGAAGGCGCAGGCTGCCGCGTTCAAGGCGCTGTCGCAGGACGCGGCCGCCATGCAGGCGCTCGCCGCCAATCCGAAAGCGTTCTCGGCCATGGCAGAGCAGCCGCAGGCCTTCAAGGCGCTCGCCGCCAACCCGAAGGCATTCGCCGCGATGGCGGATCAGCCGCAGGCGTTCAAGGCAATGGCCGATCAGCCCCAGGCCTTCAAGGTGATGGCCGATCAGCCCCAGGCTTTCCAGGCGATGATGGCCCAGCCGCAGGCCTTCAAGGCGCTCTCCGATCAGCCGCAGGCGTTCAAGGCGATGGCCGATCAGCCCCAGGCCTTCAAGGCGATGGCCGACCAGTCCCAGGCGTTCATGGCCCTCGCCGCGAATCCGCAGGCCTTCAAGGCGATGGCGGAGCAGCCGCAAGCCTTCAAGGCGATGATGGACCAGCCGCAGGCTTTCAAGGCGCTGGCCGCGCAGCCGGAGGCGTTCAAGGCGATGATGGCCCAGCCCCAGGCGATGGCCGCGTTCAAGGCCAACCCGCAGGCTTTCGCCGCCCGGGCCTCCGAGCTCAGCGCGAAATCGAAGTAATCCGGCTCCCGGATTGAAAGCGACCGCCGGCGCGCTGCCGGCGGTTGCATTTTCTTCCCGCCCCATGCGCGCCCTCCTTGCCGGCCTCGCGCTCGCCGTCGGCGCGCTCCCGAGTCCCGCGCATGCTGCCGAGGAGAGCCCGCTCGGGCTGTCGTACGTCGAGACCAAGGACCTCAAGCTCGTCTACTTCGACCCGACGCTCACCTACCTCTCGCCGCACGTCGTTCGCACCTTCACCAACACGCTCGCGTGGCAGAGGCGTGTGCTGGGATGGGAGCCCTACGAGCGCACCACCATCCTGCTGAAGGACTTCGCGGACTACGGCAACGCGAGCGCGGGGCCGCTGCCGCGCAACAACCTGCGATTCGACATCGCGCCGGTCTCCTACGCCTTCGAGACCTACGCGGCGAGCGAGCGCCTGTACTCGCTCATGAACCACGAGCTCTCCCACGTCGCCACGACCGACATCTGGTCGGACCAGGATCGCTGGTGGCGGCGCATCTTTTTCGGCAAGGTCCTGCCGCAGTGGCAGCATCCCGAGACCCTGCTCTACAGCTATCTCACGGTGCCGCGCTTCACGGTGCCGCGCTGGTACGCCGAGGGCAGCGCGGTCTTCATGGAAACGTGGATGGACGGCGGCACCGGCCGGGCTCAAGGCGGCTTCTACGAGATGGTGTTCCGCGCGATGGTTCGCGATGCGGCGCCCTTCTACGATCCGCTCGGCCTGGAGTCGCGCGGCTCGCGCATCGACTTCCAGGGCGGGGCGAACGCCTACCTCTACGGCACGCGCTTCTTCACCTGGCTCGCCCACGCGCACACTCCGGAGAAGATGGTGCTGTGGCTGAAGCGCGACGCCGCGGGCAAGCGCCACTACGCCGACCAGTTCCAGCACGTGTTCGGCATGCCGCTCGAGCGCGCCTGGCAGGACTGGATCGCCTTCGAGCGCGAATACCAGCGCGCCAACCTGGCGCGGGTGCGCAAGCATCCGATCACGCCGCACCGCGAGCTGGTGTCCACCGCGGTGGGTTCGGTGTCGCGCGCCTTCCACGACGAGGCGATGGGCGTCCTCTACGCCGGCTTCGATTATCCCGGCGTGGTGGCTCACATCGGCGCGTTGAGCCTGCGCGATGGCAGCATGCGCAACCTCGCGGACCTGAAGGACACCATCCTCTACAAGGTCACCTCGTTCGCGTTCGATCCCGTCGGCCGCACCGCCTTCTACGCGACCGACAACCATGCCTGGCGCGATGTCTACGCGCTGGATGTGGACAGCGGCGAGCGCCGGCTGCTCCTCAAGGACGCGCGCATCGGCGAGCTGGTGTTCAATCCGGCCGACCGATCGCTCCTCGGCGTGCGCCACCAGAACGGGCTCGCCACCCTGGTGCGCATCCCCCACCCGTACGTGGAATGGAACCAGGTGCACACATTCCCCTACGGCGTCGTGCCCTACGACCTCGACGTGTCGCCCGACGGGCGGCTGCTGTCCGCCTCCGTGGCGGAGGTGGGCGACCAGTTCCTGCGCGTCTGGGAGCTGGCGAAGGTGCGCGCGGGCGACCTCAAGCCGCTTGGCCAGCATGCCTTCGGCCAATCGGTGCCGGAGAGCTTCGTCTTCTCGGCAGACGGGCGCTACCTCTACGGCAGCAGCTACTACACCGGCATCTCGAACATCTTCCGCTACGAGGTGGCCACGGGCCAGGTCGAGGCGGTCTCCAACGCCGAGTCGGGATTCTTCCGCCCGGTGCCGCTTGCCGATGGCCGGCTGGTCGTCTTCCACTACACCGGTGGCGGATTCGTGCCGGCGGTGATCGAGCCGCGGCCGCTGAAGGACGTGAGCGCGATCACCTTCCTGGGCGCGGACGTGGCCACGAAGCATCCGGTCGTGATGACCTGGGGTGTGCCGCCGCCCAGCACCGTGGACCACGAAAAGCTCATCACCGCGACGGGCGTGTATTCGCCGCTGCGCAACATGGCCTTGCAGAGCGCCTGGCCGGTGCTGCAGGGGTACAAGAACTACGTGGGCGCCGGCGTCCACATCCACGTCGAGGATCCCCTTTCGCTCGCCACCCTCGGCCTCACCGCGGCCTACACGCCTTCGTCGGAGTTGAGCCGGGACGAGCGCGCGCACCTGGATCTCACCTATCGCTACCTCGGCTGGCACGCGGGCCTCGCGTGGAACCGCCCCGATTTCTACGACCTCTTCGGCCCGACGATCCGCAGCCGCAGGGGCGTGGCCGCCCGCTTCGGGCATGACGAGGCGCTGATCTACGACGAGCCGCGCAAGCTGGAGCTGAAGACCGAGCTCGCCTACTACGACAAGCTCGACGCGCTGCCGGGGTTCCAGAACATCCGCGCCACCTCGACCCGCCTCCTCACCGCGGAGGCAGGCCTCTACTACACCGACAAGCAGCGCTCGCGCGGCGCCGTGGACGACGAGAAGGGCGTGGGCGCGGAGCTGGTGCTGAGCGCCAATCGCGCGGCCGGCAGGGCGATCCCCAGGCTTCGCGGCGGCTTCGACTTCGGCATTGCGCTGCCCGTGGGCAACGCCTCCGTGTGGCTGCGCAACGCCGCAGGCGTTTCGGGCGGCGGTGCGGACGATCCGTATGCGAGCTACTTCTTCGGCGGCTTCGGCAACAACTACGTGGACAGCCGCGCCGAGAAACGCTATCGCGAGCACTACGCATTCCCGGGCTTCGAGCTGAACGAGCTGCGTGGGCGCAGCTTCACGCGCCACATGGTGGAGGCGAACCTGCCGCCGATGGTGTTCGAGTCGGTGGGCACGCCCGCCTTCCACCTCGCGTGGCTGCGCCCGGCGGTGTTCGCCTCGGCGCTCTGGACCGATCCGGCGCGCTCGTCCGTGCGCGCGCGCTACGGCAACCTCGGCGCCCAGGCCGACCTGCGCTTCACCGTCCTGCACTGGTACAACATGACGTTATCCTTCGGCTACGCCGTGGGTTTCCAGGGCAGTCGACGGGCAGGTGACGAGTGGATGGTGTCGCTCAAGATCATGTAGCCGCGGCACTGGCAGGATTGTTGCCGGTGTCGATCTTCCTCGCCGTTCTCCTCCTCATCGACAGCTACAAGCTGGTGAGGCTGCGAACCATCGTCCTGGCGCTCGCCGGCGGCGTCGCGGCCGCGGCGGCCGCCTACGCGGCGCATGCGCTCATCCTCGCCGGCGTCTTGCTGGATGCCGAGTCGCTTTCGCGCTACGTGGCGCCGATCACCGAGGAGCTGCTGAAGGGAGTCGTGATCGTGCTCCTGATCCGCACACGGCGGATCGGCTTCCTGGTGGACGCGGCGATCCTGGGATTCGCCGTGGGCGCCGGCTTCGCGATCGTGGAGAACCTGGACCACCTCCGTGCAGCAGCCGATGCGGGCATCGGGACATGGATCGTGCGCGGCTTCGGCACCTCGCTGATGCACGGCGGGGCGACTGCGCTCTTCGCAGTGGCCGGCCTCGCGCTCAGCGAGCGGCGCGCGGGGCTTGGCGTCGCGGCCTTCGTCCCCGGCTTCCTGATCGCGGCGGCGCTGCACTCGGTGTTCAACCATTTCTTCGCCTCCCCGATCGTCTCGACGCTCGGCATCGTGCTGGTGCTGCCGATCGTCTTCGCTGCCGTCTTCGAGCGCAGCGAGCGTGCCGTGGGCGAGTGGCTGGGGAAGGGCTTCGACGCGGATGCGCAGATGCTGGCGCTGATCGAATCGGGACAGCTATCGGATGCACCGGTGGGCCAGTACCTGGACCAGCTGAAGGGCCGCTTCAAGGGGCCGGTGGTGGCGGACCTGCTTTGCTACCTGCGCCTGCACACCGAGCTCGCGCTACGCGCCAAGGGCATCCTCATGATGCGCGAGAACGGCTTCGAGGTTCCCATCGACGCCGAGACCCGGGCGAGGTTCACCGAGATGCGCTACCTCGAGGAAAGCCTCGGGCGCACCGGCATGCTCGCGATCCAGCCGATGCTGCCGCGCGGCGCGAGGGACCTGTGGCAGCTCTACATGCTCGGGAAATAAGGGATCACCAGTGCGCCGGCGGCTTGCGGTTGATCACGATGCGGTCGGCCTCGACGGCGATGTAGCCGCCCTGCACCAGGTCCTTCAAGATGCGGCTCACCATCTCGCGCGAGCAGCCGACGCGGCTCGCGATCTCGGCCTGCGTCAACCGCTCCGGCACGTAATGGAGGCCGTCTTTCTTGATGGCGCTTTCGAGCAGCAGGCGCGCCACCCGCCCGTAGGCATCCATCAGCGCGAGGCTGCGCACGTTTTCGGTCAGCACCCGAACCTGGCGGATCAGCTTGTTGATGAAGTGGTTGGCGAAGGCGGGGTTGCGCGCGACGAAGTCGGTGAACTGCGCCTGCGGCACCATGAGCAGCCTGCACGGCTCGACGGTGATCACCGACGCCGAGCGCGGCCCCTGGTCGAACGCGATCTCGCCGAAGTACTCGCCCGGCCCCATGATCGACAAGACCACCTCGCGGCCGTTGGTATCGCTTACGTACGCGCGCACACGGCCCTCGAGGATCACGTAGAGGGCGTCGGTTTTCTCGCCCTCGGTCATCAGCACCGTGCGCGGACGGTACTCGCGCACCGCCCCGTGCTTGAGCATCTCCCCGAGCTCCGACTCCTCGAGCCTCAATGCATTGCCGCTTTCGCCGCCGGTCATCTCTTCACCCCTGGCACCCACCGCGACAATGTTGTACGCGGGCACCGGCGCGCGCAATCCCCTTGAGGGGAGTCCAGGGACTGCCCCCCGGCAATATAGCTGCCTCTCCTGCGGCTCAAGCGGCCCTGCGGTACTCGTCGTGGTTCACCGCGGCGTCGACGCTTTGCGCAGCGACGATTTCGGGCGTCGCCTCGACACGGGGGATCTCGATCGCAGGGTATCCCCGCAGCGAGGGCAGCAACAGGGTTCCGGACTCCCCGGTGATGGCGAGGATGACGTTCAGGCCCGCGATGATCCCGACCGGAAGGGCTACCGCGAAGGCGAGCGAATACTCGTTGAGGAATTCCATTTGAGTCTCCCAAGTCGTTGATCTGGCGCTTTCGCGCTCCCCGGGTCGGGGCTCGCTTGAAGCCAGACTACTCAGGCGACGCACGCCGGTCGGTGACCGATTACGGCATCGAAAGGCAACTTATCGGACGCGGCAATGCGACTTTTTCACCACGGCGTCCTGTAGGCGCCGTCTGACGAAGGTATCAGACGATTCCTAGCACCCTTACCTGTCCGTCCGACTCCCCCTGGGGGGCCGGCTCTTCAATATGGACGGACGAACAAGGGAGTGGCCATGAAAAAACTCGTCGCAATAGGCCTCACCTGCTGCCTTCCAACCGGACTCGCCGCAGTGGACCCCGCAGCGCACGCGCAAGCCGATCTCGGCACCATGAATGTCATGGTGATCGAGGAATCTGCGCCGTTGGCCAGGGATGTGCTTTGCACGCGCGGCGTCGCGGACAAGGCTGCCGCCGAGTGCATGGCCGTACACCGTGCTGTGTTGACCGCACGCGTCAAGAAGGTTTCCGCGCTCCACGAGCGCGGGCGCTGGATGTAACCCACAAGGGAGATGCGATGAACAGCGACCAGATGCACGGACACCTCCGCACCATGAAGGGTTGGGCACTCGAAGGCTGGGGCCGCGTCACCCAGGACCCCTGGCTGCGGATCGCCGGCCGCCGCGAGCAGCTCCTCGGCAGGCTCGAAGCCTCGTTCGCCGAATCCCGCCGACTCGCCGAGGCGAGCTTCCCGGTCCGCACCGTCCCCCGCACCACGGGACGTTCCGCGCCCCGCTGACGATTCTCTCCGACCCCCCTTCCTTGCAGGGAAGAGGGTGCATGAAAAAAGGCCCTCGCGAGAGGGCCTTTTCCTTTTTCCGCCGTGCCGCCCTAGTTCGTGCCGCTGCCGACCAGCAGGTCCGCCAGGTCATCGGCGTGCTCTTCCTCGGCCGCGAGGATCTCCTCCAGCATGCGGCGCGTGGTCGGATCGCTGTCGCCGATGAACTGAATCATCTCGCGATAGCTGTCGATGGCGATGCGCTCGGCCACCAGGTTCTCCTTGATCGCCTCCTGGACGGTCTTGCCGATGCGGTACTCGGCGTGGCTGCGCGCGGTGAGGGTGTTGGGATCGAAATCCGGCTCGCCGCCCAGTTGCACGATGCGCTCGGCCAGCAGGTCGGCATGCTGCGATTCCGCGGTCGCATGCTCGAGAAATTCCTCGGCCGCGGCCTTGCCCGCCAGGCCACGCGCCATGAAATAGTCGTGGCGGTAGCGCAGTACGCACACCAGCTCGGTGGCGAGCGCCTCGTTCAGCATCTTGATGACGGACTTCCGGTTCTCGCTGTGGAACTGGGTAACGGCGCCCTCCTCGATGTGGCGGCGTGCCGCCTCGCGAAGGGTCTTCACGTCGGTCAGGGCGGGCTTCTGCGCGCCGGGCTGCGGAACATCCATGGGGTCACCTGAGGGGTTGATCGGCCGCGGTCTATGCGGCGTCCCGGTATGACTCACCCACCGGCAGGAAGGTTTCCCGCTGCCGGTCAGTCCCCGACGCGCTCCACGACGCGATCGGCGCGAATCGCGGCCAGGCGGCCGAGGATCTTGGCGACGAACTCGTCGCTCCCGACCCCGCTGCCCGCGCCGGAAAGATAGCTTCCCTGCAGGAAGTTGGCGCCGGAATCGATGGCGGCGAGCGCCTGCTGGACCGACCCCAGGCCGTCCACCACCACCTGGCAGCCGGCGTCCTGGAGCATGCCGACCAGCGCCGGAAAGGCGGCCCGGGCCTTGGACTCCCCAATGGCCAGTGCGAGGGGCGCCTGGTCCAGCTTCACCATCGCGGGACGCAGCTCCGCGAGGCGGTCGAGGTTGGAGCACCCGACCCCGAAATCGTCCAGCGCGATCGTGATGCCGTGCTCGCGGTACGCGGCGACCGCGTCGGCGAGCATCGCCTCGGCGCCGCAGGCGTGGGGCAGCATCTCGATGCATACGCGCCCGGGAACCAGGCCGTAATAGCGGATCAGGTCGGCGAATTCGCGCGCGGTGCCCATGTCGGCGACCGCCGCGTTCGGATGCACGTCGAGGAAGAGCTTGCCGTCGCCCGGATCGACGACCGCGAAGTTGCGCAGGTGGAGCGCGCGCACTGCGCGGTCGAGCTCCACCAGGCGGCCGCGGTTGGCGGCCTGTTCGAACAATCCATCGGGCTTTATCGGGGCGCCCGACGCCTCGCTCGCGCGCAGCAGGGCCTCGTAGCCCGCACGCTCGCCGCGCCGCGCCGCGTGGATCGGCTGGAACTGCGTCGTCAAGGTGACGCCTTCCCATTGCAGCGACGCCGCGGAACCCGATCGAACCAGGTCCTCGGCAGCGCGAGACCAAGATTGCGCCACGAAGCTCCCCAATTTACTGGAAGGCCGGTCGCACCGGCTCTGGCTCCACTTTGGGAGGCGGGGATTACCTGGGGGTTACGGGAGGGTTGCAACTGTAGCGGCCGCGCCCGAGAACGACCGTCCCCGGTGACTTGCCCTGCGCTTCGCTCTCAGGGCTTGGCGGCGAAGAAGCTCGCCAGGACCTCGCCGATCTCGCTCATGCGGTACGGCTTCTTCAACACCCGGTTCACGCCGGCGGAAAGCGCGCGCGTCTCGAAGCCGGAGCCGCCGTAGCCGCTGGCGATGAGGATCGGCAGCGCGGGGTTGATCTTGCGCAGCTCGATGGCGAGCTGGGTGCCGGTGAGTCCGGGCATCACCTCGTCGCTCACCATCGCCTCGAAGCGGGTCGGCGCGGCGCGGAAGGCGGCGAGCGCCTCGCGGCTGTCGCGGAAGCCCACGGGCTCGTAGCCGAGGGTGGCGAGCATCTCCTCCAGCGCGGCGAGCACCTCGGGCTCGTCGTCCACCGCGAGGATCGCCTCGCCCCGGCCCTGCGGCGCCGGACCGCTCGCGGCCTCCTCGGACCCCGCCGCCGCTGCCGCGCGCGGCAGCCATACGGTGAACGTGGTGCCGCCCCCCAGCGTGCTGTCCACTTCGATGAAACCCCGGTGCTCGGTGACCACCGCGTGCACCAGCGCGAGGCCGAGCCCCGTGCCCTTGCCCGCCGGCTTGGTGGTGAAGAAGGGCTCGAAGATGCGATCGATCACCTCCGGCGCGATGCCGTGGCCGCTGTCCTTGACGCTCACGCGCACGAAGTCGCCGCGCGGGATCTCGCCGGTGCGCACCTTGCGCGGCATGTCGAGCCGCTCGGTGACGCACTTCACCTCGAGCCGTCCCGCGCCCGACATCGCCTGCACCGCGTTGCTGCAGAGATTCATGAAGAGCTGGTGCAGGCGCGTGGGATCGCCCATCACCGCGATGTTCTCCGCATCGCTCACGTACTCGACCTGCAGCGTCTCGGCGGAAGAGCCGCGGATCAGCTCGCAGGTCTCCTCGATCACCGGCGCCACGATCACGGGCAGCTTCTGCGTGCCCTCGGCGCGGCTGTACGAGAGGATCTGCGTCACCAGCGACTTGGCGCGGTTGCCCGCATGCATGATGGTGTCGAGGTAGCGCTTCATGTCCTCGTCGCGCGCCTTGGCCTGCGCGAGCTCGCCGTAGCCGAGGATCGCGCCGAGGATGTTGTTGAAGTCGTGCGCGATGCCGCCGGCGAGGTGGCCGACCGCCTGCATCTTCTCCGCCTGCTTGAGCTGCGCCTCCAGCCGGATGCGCTCCTCTTCCGCGCGCACCTTGTCGCTCACGTCCTTCACGAAGCCGATGATCCGCTTGCCGCTCGCGGCGGTCGGATCGGCGATGCGGTAGCCGTTCACGCCGAGCGTGGTGTACTCGCCGTCGTCGCGGCGCAGGCGGTACTCGAGCGCCACGTGCGACGTCTGGCCGGTGAGGAGCTGCTGGCGCAGGCCCTTCAGGCGGGGGCGATCGTCCGGGTGCACGCGCGACATCCACTGGCGGACGGTGGTGATCTGCGCGGGCGTGGTCCCGATGACGGACTCCACGTCGCCGTCCCAGACCACGAAGCCGCTCACCGGATCCAGGTCGTAGAGGAGGCTGCCGCTCGCGCGGATCACGCGCTCGTGGCGGTAGCGCCAATCCTCGATCTCCTTGATCGCCTCGTGCCGCTCGACCACCAGCGCCGCGGCGAACAGCGTGGTGATGATGGTGACCGCGAGGAAGCCCTGCAGGTTCAAGAGCGCGCGCACGTCCGCGATGCCGTCGACCGAGAAGGGTCCCAGGCCGTGGCCGGTATACCAGTAGCAGATGAGGCCGAAGATCGCGAGCCCGAGGGAGGCCGCGCGCAGGCCGAAGCGCAGCGCCGCCCAGATGAGGAACGGCGCGCACAGGTACGCGGGCGGGATGAAACCCGACGCCCCGGACGGCGTCCTGAAGACGTAGTTGGTGATGATGACCAGCAAGACGAACAGCACCACCAGCTCCGGCCAGCGCTCGCGCGCGATCTCGTAGGCCTGCCGGTAGCCGCGCCGGCTCCAGGAGAGCACCGCCGGCGCGATGATCAGCATGCCGATGGTGGTGGAGAAGAAGTGCAGCGACCATTGCTGCCGCAGCGGAAGGTCGAAGCGCACGTAGGCATAGGCGCTGTCCAGCATCGCCATCACCGCGACCATCGGCACCATGCCGATGAGGAAGGAGGCGAGCCCCCGCAGGGCGCCGATCTCGACGCGGGGCCCGGCGAGCTTCACCAGCCCCGCGGCGATCACCAGCGGATGGGCGATATTGAGGGCGGCCAGGGCCAGGACCGCGCTCCAATCGGAGCCGATCTGCACGCCCACCACCACGGACGCGACGAGCACGATGGCGAGGTACACCGGCCAGCGGCGCGCACGCGCGACCAGCAGGGCGCCGAGGGCCAGGCCATGGGCGGGCCAGATGAAGATCGGGCCGCCGCTTTGCAGCGGCAGGCCCGCGGCATAGGCCGCGAGCACGTAATAGGCCGCGCCGAAGGACAGGTAGGTGATCGCCTGTCGGGTTGTCTGTACGTGATCGGCGGGCGGCTGGGGCGGCGTCATTGTGTTCCCCCAACGATTCTAAGGCCATCGGCGTTAAAATGCCGCACACAACCAAGACGATGGGAACACGCTCACGTGGAAGCACACATCCTCGTAGTCGACGATGACCTTGCGATCCGCGAGCTGATCAACGAGTACCTGACGGCCAACGAGTTCAAGGTCTCGATGGCCGAATCGGGCGGCGACATGGACCGCGTCCTCGCGGTGGAGATCGTCGACCTCGTGATCCTCGACCTCAAGCTGCCCGACGAGGACGGCCTCGCCATCGCCCGCCGGCTGCGCGAATCCCTCGACATCCCGATCATCATCCTCACCGGCCGCAAGGAAGAGGTCGACCGCGTCATGGGCCTGGAGCTGGGGGCCGACGACTACGTGACCAAGCCCTTCAGCCAGAGGGAGCTGCTGGCGCGCATCAAGGCGGTGCTGCGGCGCACCGAAGGCAAGCGCGCCAAGCGCCGCGGCGAGACGGTGCGCGCCTACCGCTTCGCGGGCTGGGAGCTCAACACCGGCACCCGCAAGCTGCGCGCCCCGGACGGGCGTCCGGTCGAGCTCACCAACAGCGAGTACGCGCTGCTGGTGGCGTTCCTGAAATCCCCGCAGCGCATCCTCACGCGCGACCAGCTGCTGGAGTCGAGCCGCCTGCACGACGACATCTACGACCGCTCCATCGACGTGCAGATCCTGCGGCTGCGCAGGAAGGTCGAGGAGAGCCCCAACCAGCCGACCCTGATCCGCACCGAGCGCGGCGCCGGCTACTTCCTCGACACCACCGTCGAGACGCTCTAGGCGGTTACCTGGCTTCGTTGCGCTTCTCCTTCCGCCCGCGGCTGTGGATTTGCCTCAAGGAAGGGTACAAGCGCGACGACTTCGCGGCTGACGTGAGCTCAGGCGTGACGGTGGCGCTGGTGGCGCTGCCGCTCGCGATGGCCTTCGGCATCGCCTCCGGCGTGCGGCCCGACCAGGGAATCGTCACCGCCGCGATCGGCGGGATGATCGTCTCGCTGCTGGGCGGCTCGCGGGTGCAGATCGCGGGCCCGGCCGGCGCCTTCGTCGCCCTCCTCTATGCGATCGCCGAGAAGTACGGCGTGGCGAACCTCCTGATCGCGACCATGATGGCGGGCGTGCTGCTGTTCGCGATGGGCGCCTTCCGCATGGGCACGCTGGTGCGTTTCATCCCGGTGGCGATCGTGATCGGCTTCACCACCGGAATCGCGGCGATCATCGCGCTCTCCCAGGTGCGCGACCTGCTGGGGCTCGAGATCGAGAAGATGCCGTCGAATTTCTTCTCGCAGATCGCCGCGCTGCGGGACGGCATGCACACCGTCAACTGGACCGCGGCCGGCATCGGCGCGGCGTGCCTGGCGATGATCCTGGTGTGGCCCACGCCGCAAAGCGCCAGGCAGGGCAACTGGCGCTTCCTCACGGCCAAGCTGCCGGCGACCATGGTGGTGCTGGTGCTCTCGTCCTTCGCCGTCTGGGCGCTGCACCTGCCGGTGGAGACGATCGGCACCCGCTTCGGCGCGCTGCCGTCGGGCCTGCCCACGCCGCAGCTTCCGAGCTTCGACTGGGCGACGGCTCAGAACCTGTTCGCCCCCACGGTGGCGATCGCGGTCCTGGGCGCGATCGAGTCGCTGCTCTGCGCGCGCGTGGCCGACGGCCTCATCGGCGATCGCCACGACCCGAACCAGGAGCTGATGGCGCAGGGCATCGCCAATTTCGCCGCGCCCCTGTTCGGCGGCATCGCGGTCACCGGCACCATCGCGCGGACCATGACCAACGTGAAGAGCGGCGGGCGCACGCCAGTGGCGGGCATCGTGCACTCGCTCGCGCTCTTCCTGGTGATCGTGGCGCTCTCGCCCCTGGCGAGCTCCGTGCCGCTCGCGGCGCTGGGCGCGGTGCTGCTGTGGGTGGCCTTCAACATGGTGCCCTGGAAGGAGCTGCGCGAGCTCAACAAGTTCTCGCTGTTCTACCGCGCGATCCTGCTGACTACCTTCCTGCTTACCGTGATCTTCGATCTCACCGTGGCGGTCGAGGTGGGGCTGGTGATGTCGAGCCTCTTCTTCATCTACCGCATCTCGTCGCTCACCAAGGTCCTGCCCATCGTCCTTCCGGTCGAGCGCTCCGCGTTCCCGGACGGGCGGCGCGTCGCGGCGTGGGAGGTCTTCGGCTCGATCTTCTTCGGCTCGGTCAACAAGCTCGAGAACCTGCTCGATCCCGCGCAGCCGCCGCCGGACGTGGTGATCCTGGAGATGCACAAGGTGATCAACATGGACACGACCGGCCTGGACGCGCTCGAAGCGCTGCACAAGGCACTTGCCCGCCGCGGCGGCAGGCTGATGCTGGTGGACCTGAACGAGCAGCCGGCATCGCTCATCACGCGCTCGGGCCTGGTGGGGGAGATCGGGCCGCAGAACATCTTCGAGGACATCGAGGATGCGCTCGACGCGGCCGCCATCCCCGCGGCCAGGGATGCGGCGCACGTGTTCGAGTCCATGAAGGAAGAAGCGTGATCGACCTGCGCTCCGACACCGTCACCCGCCCTTCCGATGCGATGCGCGCTGCGATGGCGGCCGCGCCCGTGGGCGACGACCAGTACGGCGAGGATCCCACCGCCAACCTGCTGCAGGAGCGCGTCGCCCGGCTGCTCGGCAAGGAGGCGGCGCTGTGGCTGCCGAGCGGCACGATGGCCAACCAGGTGGCGCTACGCGTCCTCACCCGGCCCGGCGACGACGTGATCGTGAGCCCCGAGTCCCACGCCGTGTGGCACGAGACCGGCGGCTCCGCGGCCAACGCGGGCGTGCAGTTCACCACCATCGGTCGCACCGGCGTCTTCACCCCGGACGAATTCCTCGGGGCGGTGAAGATTCGCGGCCACGTGATCTATCCGCCGACCACGCTGGTGGAGATCGAGAACACGCATAACCGCGCGGGCGGGGTGGTGTTTTCGCAAGCCGATGCCGAGCGCATCTGCAAGCTGGCGCGGCAGCGTGAGATCGCGAGCTACCTCGACGGGGCGCGGCTGTGGAACGCCGCGATCGCGCTCGGCCGCAAGCCCGCCGAGCTCGCGGCGCCCTTCGACCTGGTGGGCGTGTCGCTCTCGAAAGGCCTTGGCGCGCCGGGCGGGTCGCTGCTCGCGGGCTCGAAGGCGCTGATCGAGAAATGCGTCCGCCATCGCCGGATGCTGGGCGGGGCCATGCGGCAGGTCGGCATCTTCTGCGCCTCGGGGCTCTACGCCATCGAGAACAACTACGCGCGGCTCGCGGACGATCACCAAAATGCGAAAGTGATCGCCGAGCGCCTGGCGCAGTGCCCGCGCGTGATCCTGGACATGGCGACGGTGCAGACGAACATCCTCGTCTTCCACTTGGGCGACGCCGCCCCCGATGGCTCCACGGTGGTCGGGCGCGCCAAGGACAAGGGCGTGCTGGCGTTCGCCTTCGGGCCGCGCACCGTGCGGCTGGTGACCCACCTGGACGTCACGCGCGAGCAGTGCGCCGCCGCCGCCGACATCCTCGCCGAGATCATCGAGAAGTCCTGATTTCCGGAGCGCGCACGTCAATGAAAACGCGGGCGTGCAGGATGCCGGAACGGCCGTGGGACCGGTGAGCCACGACCATCCGTTGCGCCGTGCACTGCCGCTCGTCCTGCTGGCAGGGCTCTTCTTCGCCACGCTCGACGCCACCGCCAAGCACCTCGTGATCGGGCACGGACTCTTCATCGTGGTGTGGGCGCGGTACGTGGGGCAGATGCTGGTGGTCACGCCGATCGCCTGGCAGCGCGCGGGATCGGGCTTCTGGCGCACGCGGCACCTGCGGATGCAGCTCTTGCGATCGCTCTGCCTCGTCGTCGCGACCGGATGCTTCTTCGGCGCGCTGCGATTCCTGTGGGATTCCACGTGCCCCGCGTAGGTAGACTAATGCGAATGGGCGCTGACCTTCATACGGGACACAGGAGTGCCTTCGGTGGGCACCACGGGGCTATGACGGGCGGCGTCATAACCCAAATTGCGGTGGCCCCTCAACGGGCATCCACGGAGAGTCCATGCTTATGTGTGGAGACTCGCCTGGTGCCCCGAATCCCCGCAGTCCTCGCGTGCCTGCTCCCCCTCGTCTGCGCCGCGCAGCAACCCGCCACCCCGCCGCCCCGGAAGGACGACCCGCCGAAGATCGAGAAGATCGAGAAGATCGAGGTGCAGGCCGATTCGCTCAGCGAACGTCGCGAGTCCACGGCCTCCAGGATCATCGTCAACAGCGAGGAGATCACCAAGTACGGCGACACCAACCTCCTCGAGGTCCTGAAGCGCCTGCCGGGCGTGACCGTCGATGGCGGTGCCGGCGGGCGCGGCGGCGCCATCCGCATGCGCGGCCTGGGTACCGGCTACACCCAGATCCTGGTGAACGGCGAGCGCATGCCGCCCGGCTTCTCGCTCGACAGCATCTCGCCGGACATGATCGAGCGGATCGAGATCATCCGCGGCGCCACGGCTGAATTCAGCACCCAGGCGGTGGCCGGCACCATCAACGTGGTGCTGCGGCGCGCGCTCTCCACGCAGCGGCGCGAGCTCAAGGTGGGCGCCTCCACCGAGCACGACCGGCCGAACGTCAACGCGTCGGGCCAGTGGGCGGACCGCTCCGGCAGCCTCTCGTATACGGTGCCGTTCAACGCGGTGCGCTTCTCGTTCGTGGCCGACGGCTTCAACCAGCAGCGGGTCTTCGACCCGGACTTCGATCTCACGCAGTTCTACCTCAGCCGCCGCCGCAACGAGGGCTGGGGCGCCAACGGCAACATCGCGCCGCGCCTGTCCTGGAACCTCGGCACCAACCACACCCTCAACCTCGACGCCTTCCTGCTCTACGGCAACTTCCGCGGCCACTTCATCGAGGACAACCAGCCCGTCGTCGGCGCACCGCCCCCCTACGTCGCCACCGACCTGCGCATCCGCAACGACAACGTCTCGTTCCGCGGCAACGGGCAATGGGTGAGGCGTTTCGCGGACGCGAGCCGCATCGACGCCAAGTTCGGCTTCGGGGCGTTCAACTTCGATTCGGCCTCGAGCTTCGCGGCGGACGACATCCGCGGCGTGCGCACCCTCGAGCGCACGGTGGACAGCACGATCGAGGATCGCACCTTCACCTCGGCGGGCAAGTACACGTTCCCGGTGGTGAAGGGCCATAACCTGGCTGGCGGATGGGACGGCGCGTGGACGTTGCGCGACGACACCCGCCTGCAGCAGGACCGGGATCCCTCGACCGGGCGCGCGCTGCGCCTGGACGAGCAGTTCGACAACAGCATCCGCCGCCTCGCGCTCTTCGGCCAAGACGAGTGGGATATCACCGAACGGATCGCCCTCTACCTGGGACTTCGCTGGGAAGGCCTCGAGACGCGCAGCGTGGGCAACACCTACGAGGCGATCCGCAACCGCTCGAGCGTGACGAGCCCGATCGTGAACGTCCTCTGGAAGCTGCCCGCCACGCAGAAGGACCAGGTGCGCCTCGGCATCTCCCGCACTTACAAGACGCCGCAGATCCAGGAGCTGGTGCCGCGCCGCTTCTTCGCGCCCAACAACTCGCCGGTGACGCCCGACTTCATCGGCAACCCCCGCCTCAAGCCCGAGCTTTCCTGGGGCCTGGACGCCGCCTTTGAGCACTATCCGGCGGGCGGCGGCAACGCAAGCCTCTCCTTCTATCACCGCCGCATCGAGGACATCATCCAGCGGGAGACGGTGTTCGAGGACGGGCTGTACATCTCGCGGCCGGGCAACATCGGCAAGGGCACGGTGAGCGGCATCGAGCTCGACGCCAAGGGCAAGCTCTCCCAAGCCTGGGAAGGCGCACCCGGCATCGACATGCGCGCCAACTTCGCGCTCAACCGCTCGAAGGTGAGCTTTCTTCCCGGGCCGCACAACCGGCTTGACGAGCAGGTGCCGTGGAACGGGACGCTGGGCGCCGACTATCGCTTCTCGCCCATCCCGCTCACGGTGGGGTCCAGCTTCACGGCGCGGGCGGCCGGCACTGTGCGCACATCCCAATCGCAGGTGATCTACCGGAAGGTGAACCGCCAGCTCGAGGCGTTCGGCCTGTGGCGCTTCTCGCCCGCGGTGCAGCTGCGCCTGAGCGTGCAGAACATCCTCGCCCAGGACACGATGGTGGTGAACCGCTTCACCGACGCGGGCGGTACCGCCGAGCGCACCTCCATCGACCCACGCTACCGCCGCTTCTCCATGCTCTGGGAGCTCAAGCTCTAGGATGTCGCGGTGAAGCTCGAGCTCGACGACCTGTCCCGTCCGGCAATCCACGGCCTGCTGGACGAGCACCTTTACGGCGAGACAGGCAGGTCGATCTCGAACGTCGTGCCGGCTCCCGGCGCGCTGCGGACCGCGATGGTCCCGCCATGCGCCTGGACGATCCCCCGGACGATGTGTAGCCCGAGGCCGGCGCCGCGAGCGTCGCGCGCGTCCGCCTGCCAGAAGGGGTCGAAGATCCGCGGCAGCTGCGACGCATCGATGCCGCAGCCGCTGTCGGCCACCTGCACGCGCAGGGTGTCTCCCGCCCGGGCGAGCGCCAGGCGGATGCGGCCGCCGCGGGGCGTGAACTTCAAGGCGTTCGACACCAGGTTCGACAGCGCCTGGAGCAGGCGGCCGCCGTCGCCGGTGACCGTGGGATGACCGGTGGGGGCATCGACACTGATCTCGATGCCCGCCGCCTCGGCCTGCCCCGCGAAGTCTTCCGCGACTTCCTCGACGAGGGCTTTGATGTCGACCGCCTCGCGCCCGATCGTCAGGTTTCCCCCGTCGATCCGCGCCACGTCGAGCAGGTCGTCGAGCAGCCGGCGCATGCGCGCGGCCTGTCGCCGCACGACCGCGACCGCCTTGATCGCGCGCTCGTCGCTGGCGTAGGCCTCGATGGGACCGAGCGCGAGGAGAATGCTGCCGAGCGGGTCGCGCAGGTCGTGGGAGACCGAGTTCAGGATATCGATGCGTGAGCGCGTGCGCCTCTCGGCCTCGAGCCTGGCGAGCTGCGCCTCGTCGGCCTTGCGCAGGTGGTCCCCGATCGACTCGAGCAGCGCCATCTCGCGCATCGCGGATTGGGCGAGCTGCTCCATCACGGCACGGTCGCGGTCGCTCCAGGCACGGGGCTTGAAGTCGATGGCGCAGAACGAGCCGAGGAACTCGCCTTTCGCGGTCCTCATGGGGATGCCCATGTAGGCTCCGACGCCGAGCGATTCGACCGTGGGCACGGTGCGATAGGTGGAATGGGCGCGCGTGTCGTCGATCGACAGCGGCCCGTCGTTGACCATCGCGTAGTGGCAGAACGTGGTGCCTCCCAGCTCGCGAGTCGTGGCCACCGGCTCGGCGAGGCCGGATTGGCTGAGATAGAAATCACGTTGCTCATCCACCAGCGAGATGAAGGTCGCCGGGACCTCGAGCAGCACGGAGGCGAGCTTGGTCAGCCGATCGAGGGCGGCGATCGGCGGCGCGTCGAGCATGCCCGTGGCGCGCAGGGCCTCCAGGCGCTCCCGCGACCGGCGCGCCTTGTCGATATCAACCAAGCCGCACGACCAATCCCTCGTCCGCGGATTGGATCTCCGCTCCAACGGGCATGCGTCGAAGGATGGTGGCGTTCTGGTCGATCCATCATTGACCCCGCCGCCCTCGCGCGAGTTCACGGATTACAACGCTAATTCGCGATGTGCGGCGTTTCACTGGTGGATGCGGGGCGAAGCCCGTAACCTTCGGCCTTCTCAACCAACGACAAGCAGAAAATGAACCTTCACAAGTGCCTCTTCCTCGCCGTCGCCGCCACCCTTGGCTCCACCGCCGCGGCCGCGGGCGACGCCGACTTCACCATCGTGAACAAGACCGGCTACAACATCCGCGAGGTCTACGTCTCTCCGACCCGCAAGGACAACTGGGGCCGCGACCGCCTCGGCGCCAACGCCACCCTCGACAACAACAAGCAGCGCCTGCTCAAGTTCAGCGACCACGCCTCGTGCAGGCAGGACCTGAAAGTCGTCTTCGACGACGACGATTCGGAAGTCACCTGGGACGACCTGGACCTTTGCGAGATCAACAAGCTCACGCTCAAGTACAACCGATCGTCCAAGCAGGTCTCCGCCATCAAGGAGTAGCCGCACTCTCCAGCAGCGCGACGGTGCCCACGCCGCCGTCGGCGCAGATGGAGACGATCGCGCGCTTGCCCGGTCCCATCGCCGCGAGCTCCTTCACGGCCTGGGACAGGATGCGGGCGCCGGTCGCCCCGAAGGGGTGGCCGATCGCGACACTGCCCCCGTTCGGATTGAAGCGCTCCCACGGGAATTTTCCGAGGCGCGCGTCGATGCGCACCTTCTCGCGCAGGAAATCCTCGCTTTCCAGTCCCGCGACGTTGCACAGCACCTGCGCCGCGAAGGCCTCGTGGATCTCCCACAGGTCGATGGCTTCGAGCGTGAGGTCGTTGCGCGCAAGGAGCCGCGGTATGGCGTAGGCCGGCGCCATCAGGAGACCCTCGTGGACGATGTCCACGGCGGCCATCTCGAAGTCCACCAGCTTCACGCGCGGCCGGCTTGCCGGAACGCGCGCGAGGCCCGCATCGTTGGTGACCCAGATCGCGGCGGCGCCGTCGGTGAGCGGCGAGGCGTTGCCCGCCGTGATGGTGCCCGCGCCGCTTGCGCGGTCGAACGCGGGCTTCAAGCTCGCGAGCTTCTCGGCGGAGCTGTCGGCGCGCGGCACGCCGTCCTTGACGACGCCGTCCACCGATATCACCAGGTCGTCGAAGAACCCCGACGCCATCGCCTGCACCGCGCGCTGGTGCGACTGCAGCGCGATCCGGTCCTGGTCGGCGCGCGCGATCTTCCACTGCTTCGCCATTTCCTCGGCGTGCTCGCCCATGCTCTTGCCGGTGGCGCGGTTCTTCACCGCGGGGACGTGCAGCCGCACGTCGGACCACTTCAGCTCGCCGAGGCGATCGATGCGCTCGCCGAAGCTGCGCGCCTGGGAAGTGCGGCGGATCACGTCCGAGAGTCCCTGCACCAGGCCGATCTGCACGCGGCTCATGCTCTCGACGCCGCCGCAGAGCGCCAGCTGCAGGTGATCGCTCAGCATCCCCGAGGCCTGGAACACCGCCGCCATGCTGGTCGAGCAGGCGAGCACCGTGGAAAACGCGGGCGTCGACTGATCGAGGCCCGCTTTCACCACCAGCTCGCGCGCGATGTTGCTCCAGCCGAGGTTGGGCGCGACCGCGCCCCAGATCACCAGGTCGGCGCGATCGCCGGCGGGAAGCTGCGCCGCCATCGCCTTCGCCACCGGCACGGAAAGGTCGAGCGCGTGAAGGTGCCGCAGCGCCCCATCGACGCGAGCGAACGGCGTGCGCACGCCGCTAACGAGCCACGTTGTCATCTGCTTCTCCCGGTACGCCCAGCGGTTTCTGCCCGAAGCCTTCGCGCGCGCGCCAGCCCGGCTGCTTGAAGACCACGTTATCGATCAGCCCGCCGGGATCATAGGTGAGCTTGCGGCCGGGGTGCTTCGCCTCCCATTCCGCCTTGAGGCTCGCCCCGGTGCGGTACCACGGCACCTTGACGATCCATCCGTGGAGGGTCGCCGCGCGCCAGCCCGTGTCCCTGATCCTCGGCCAGAGGTGATCGGCGCGCTCGATGTTGCGGCGCTCGTCCAGCAGCCACATCTCGTGGCCGAGGACGTCGCCGAAGATGAAGAGGCGCCCGTCGCGGATCTCGAACTCGGTGGGATCGCTGCCGAGCTTCACGCCGTAGGGGGCGCCGTTGGAGCAGAAGCCGCCGTACTGCGGCTCGTAGCGCCGGGGCTCCGCGCTGAACGCCGCGCGGTTCTCGACGGAAGAGAAGTAATAGGTCCGGCCTTCGTGGGCGGCGGGAAGCGTGTGCCTGCCGCGCACCGGCCTCTTGTCGGTGAAGTAGGCCACGGGATCGTAGCCGAGCAGCATCAGCTGCTCGCCGCGGCTGGTCTGGATCGTGGCGTGGGTGGCGCCGCAACCGGCCAGGACGAACGCGGCCGCCGCGGCCAGCGCCGCCAGCCACTTTTTCCCCGTGTCATGATTTGGCATGAAAATCATCATCCTGGGCGCCGGGCAGGTGGGATCCTCCGCGGCCGAGAACCTGGTTTCCGAGCCCAACGATATCACCGTGGTGGACACCGACTCCGCGCGCCTGGCGGTGCTGCAGGAGCGCCTCGACCTGCGCACCGTGATCGGCAACGCCGCGAGCCCCTCGACGCTACGCGCCGCCGGCGCCGACGATGCCGACCTGCTGATCGCGGTCACCCAGTCGGACCAGACCAACCTTTGCGCCTGCCGCATCGCCAAGACGATCTTCAACATCCCGACGCGGATCGCGCGGTTGCGCGCCACCGACTTCCTCGAGCACCCCGAGCTCCTCGATGAGAACAACTTCGCGGTCGACTTCGCCATCTCGCCCGAGCAGGAGGTCACCAACTACATCGTGAAGCTGGTGCAGTTCCCCGAAGCGCTGCAGGTGATCGAGTTCGCCGACGGGCTGGTGAGCATGGTCGCGGTCCGTGCCTTCGAGGGCGGGCCGATGGTCGGCAACCCGCTGCGGGTCATCCGCAATCACCTGCCCAAGGTGGACGCGCGCATCGCGGCGATCTATCGCAAGGATTCGCCGGTCACGCCCACCGCCGACACCGTGATCCAGTCCGGCGACGAGGTGTTCTTCCTCGCCGCGACCGAGGACATCCGCGAGGTGATGCGGGAGCTGCGGCGCATGGACAAGCCGGTGAAGCGCGTGATGATCGCGGGCGGCGGCAACATCGGCTTCCGCGTGGCGAAGGCGCTGGAGAAGCAATTCCAGGTGAAGGTGATCGAGTTCAACCAACCGCGCAGCGAATGGCTGGCGGAGAACCTGTCCAGCAGCCTGGTGCTGCGCGGCGACTCCACCGACGAGAAACTGCTCGAGAGCGAGAACATCGACGACATGGACGTCTTCCTCGCGCTCACCAACGACGACGAGAACAACATCATGTCGTCGCTGCTCGCCAAGCGGATGGGGGCTACGCGCGTGATGGCGCTCATCAACCGACGCTCCTACGTGGACCTGCTGCAGGCGGGCGCGATCGACGTGGCGCTCTCCCCCGCGCTCATCAGCATCGGCAGCCTGCTCGCGCGCGTGCGGCGGGGGGACGTGGCCGCGGTGCACAGCTGCAGGCGCGGGGCGGCCGAGGCGATCGAGTTGGTAGCGCACGGCGATCCGAAGTCCTCCAACGTCGTGGGGCGCCGCATCCGTGAGCTGCCGGTGATCGAGGGCGCGCACATCGCCTGCATCGTGCGGGAGGCGGGGCGGCCCCCGCCCGGGCGCCCGCACGGCGCGCCGCCTCCCGGACCGCGCAAGGTGATCATCCCGCGGCCCGACACGGTGATCGAGCCCGACGATCACGTGATCGTATTTCTCGTGAGCAAGCGGCTCATCGCGCAGGTGGAGAAGCTCTTCCAGGTGGGCGTGGGCTACGTCTGATGCTGCCGGTCGCGAACGTCCTCGGCCGGCTGATGATGGTGTTCAGCTTCGCCTATGTGGTGCCGATCGCGGGTTCGCTCGCGTTCGGCGACGGCATCGCGGCAGACTTCCTCATCTCGATGCTGCTCACCCTGGTGATCGGCATGATACTGATGATCGGCACGCGCGCGGACTACCGCGAGCTGAAGGTGCGCGACGGCTTCCTGCTGGTGACGTTCTCGTGGACCCTGATGGCGGCCATCGGCGCGCTGCCGCTGATGATCGTCTACACCGAGCTTTCCTTCGCCCAGGCATTCTTCGAGGCGATGTCGGGGATGACCACCACCGGGGCCACGGTGCTGGTGGGCCTCGAGCACGCGCCCCAGTCGATCAACCTGTGGCGCCACGAGCTGCAATGGCTGGGAGGCCTCGGGATCATCGTGCTGGCAGTGGCGATCCTGCCACTCCTCGGCGTGGGCGGGATGCAGCTCTACCGGGCGGAGACGCCCGGGCCGATGAAGGACTCGCGCCTCACCGAGAGGATCAGCGGCACCGCGCGGGCACTATGGCTGGTCTACGTGGGACTCACTCTGCTGTGCATGCTGTCGCTGCGCCTCGCCGGGATGGAATGGCTCGACGCAGTCTGCCACGCGTTCTCGACCCTGAGTCTGGGAGGATTCTCCACCCGGGACGCGAGCATCGGCGCGTGGAACTCGCCGGCGATCGAGGCGGTGCTGATCGTCTTCATGATGCTCGCGGGCATCAATTTTGCCACCCACTTCGTCGCCTTCCGAGCGCGCGACCTGCGTGCGTATGCGGGCGACGTCGAGGCACGCGCCTTCGTGATCTTACTGGCGGTGAGCTGCGTCGGCATCGCCTTCTTCCTGCACTGGCACGGCGTGTACGCGAGCTTCTGGACGGGGCTGCGCCACTCGACCTTCAACGTTGTGTCGATCGCGACCACCACCGGTTTCGCGAGCGTCGACTACGCCCTGTGGCCGCTGTTCGCGCCGATGTGGATGCTGCTGCTGAGCGGGATCTCCGCTAGCTCGGGATCCACCGGCGGAGGGATCAAGATGGTGCGCACTCTGATCCTGTTCAAGCAGGCGCAGCGCGAGCTGCAACGGATGCTGCACCCCAACATGGCCGCCCAGATCAAGCTCGGGGCCATCGTGGTGCCGAACAAGGTGGCGTTCTCGGTGCTCGGATTCATCTTCCTCTACTTCATGACGATGGCGATGATGACTTTCGCGCTCCTCATCACCGGGCTCGATTTCATAACGGCGTTCTCGGCCGTGGTGGCGTGCATTAACAACGCCGGGCCCGGGCTGGGCGTCGTCGGCCCGGCGGGCAACTATTCGACGCTCGGCTCTTTCCAGCTGTGGGTGCTTTCGATGACGATGCTCCTCGGACGGCTGGAGATACTGTCGGTCTTGGTGATCTTCACGCGGTCGTTCTGGCGGAAATAGAGCGGGGACTGACACACTTAGAAACACCGAGTCCGCCAGGCAGGAAAAGGTCCTTCCCGGGTCTATTTCCAGCCGGAGCCCTGCTGCTTCTCGAAGCGCTCGCGGTCGCGGGCGAAGGACTGCTCGAGCTCCTCGCGGCCGGCGCGGGCGGCGGCAAGGTAGCGCGTCTCGTCCTTGTAGACGGCCAGCTGGGACTCCACCGTGGAGAGGTTGTGGCGGCGGAAGAGATCCGCCATCTCGCGGGCGCGGAAGCGGTCCACGCCGAGGGCCTCGAGCGCGGCACGGCCGGCCTTGAGGGCCGACTCGAACGTCTCGCGCTCGATCACCTCCACGCCGCGGAGCTTCAATTCCAGGTAGTGGGAGACGTTGCGCGCGCGGCTCACGATCGGCAGCTTGGGGAAGTTCGCGCGCACGCGGTCCACGAGTGCCAGGCTGTCCTCGACGCCGTCGATGGCGTTGATGAGCAGGCGCGCATTGCCCGCACCCGCCGCGCGTAGCAGGTCGAGGCGCGTGGCGTCGCCATAGAACACCTTGTAGCCGAATTTCCGCAGCGACTCGACTTGCTCGGCATCGTGGTCCAGGACCACCGGGCGGATGTCGTTGGCGAGCAGCAGGCGCCCGATGATCTGGCCGAAGCGCCCGAAGCCGGCGATGATCACCGGGCCGCTCGCGTCGATGGCGTCGGGCTCGCGCTCGCTCTCGGCGCGGCGGCAGATCCACCTGTCGTGGGCGATGAGGAGGAGCGGCGTGGCCATCATCGACAGCGCCACCACGATGGTGAGCAGCGCCACCCACTCCCTCGAGATCACGCCCGCGAGCTGCGCCGAGCCGAACACCACGAACGCGAACTCGCCGCCCTGGGAGAGGATGAACGCGAACAGCCAGCGCTGCGCGGCGACGACGCCCATCATCCGCGCCACCAGCCACAGCGCCGCGATCTTGAGGCCGAGGAATCCCGCCAGCATGCCGATCACCTTCGCCGGGCTGCTGGCGAGGAGCCCGAAATCGATCGTCATGCCCACCGAGATGAAGAACAGCCCCAGCAACAGCCCCTCGAACGGCTCGATGTCGGTCTCGAGCGCGTGGCGGAACTCGGAATCGGCGAGCAGCACGCCGGCGAGGAAGGCGCCCAGCGCCATCGAGAGCCCCGCCAGCGAGACCAGCTCCGCCACGCCCAGCACCAGCAGCAGCGCGAAGGCGGTGAACAGCTCGCGGATGCGCACCCCGGCCATCAGGCGCAGCAGCGGTCGCGTGAGGTAGCGGCCGATGAAGATCACGCCCGCGATCGCCGCCGCGGCGAGCAGCAGGCGCGTCCACAGCGGCTGCGCGCCGGCGCTCACCGTATGGGCGAGAAGCGGCACCGACGCGATCAGCGGAATCGCGGCGATGTCCTGGAAGAGCAGCACCGCGAAGGCCGAGCGGCCGGTCGGCGTCGGCAGCTCGTTTCGCTCCGTCATCGCCTGGATCGAGACCGCGGTGGAGGACAGCGCGAGGGCGAGCCCGGCCACCACCGCCGCCTCCCACGAAAGCCCGAAGAGCGAGAGCGCGACGCCGAGCGCCACGCCGCACACGCCGAGCTGCAGCGCGCCGCCGACGAACACCTGCTTCTTCATCTCCATCAACCGCCGCGGGTCGAGCTCCAGGCCGATCACGAAGAGCATCAGCACCACGCCCAGCTCGGCGAGCGCGGCGGCCGAGGCCGGATCGGGGATCAGCTTGAGGCCCCAGGGCCCGATGACCGCTCCCGCGATCAGGTAGCCGAGCACCGAGCCCATGCCGAGGCGCGCGGCGATCGGCACGCAGACGACGGCGGCGGCGAGGAAGATGAGGGCCTCCTTCACCGTGCCAGCGCCTCCACGCGCTCGCGCAGCTCTCTCGCCCTCGCCGCCAATTGCTCATCCGACATCGCGGCCGGATCGTGCACGACGAACGGCTCGAGCCAGCGCATGCCGCAATAGCGGGCGGTCATCTCGACCACCGGGACAAATCCCACGAAGGGATAGCCGTGCAGGCCGCCGACCGAATACTCCCCGCCGCCCGTGGTCACCGCCCAGAGGCACGGCTTGCCGGAGAGCCCGGAGCCGCCCTCGGAGTGCGCGAAACCGGAGACCAGGACCTTCTCCATCCAGAGCTGCATGAGTGCGGGGGTCGTGTACCAGTAGAGGGGCCCCAGCCAGACGACGGCGTCCGCGCGCCCGAGCGCCGCCTGCTCGGCCGCCGCGTCGATGTCGAAGTCGGGATAAAGCTCGTAGAGCGAGCGCACTTCCAGCCCCGGAAGGCCGGCGATAGCCGCCAGCAATGCCGCGCCGCCCCGGGAGCGCCGGGGATACGGGTGCGCGTAGACGACGACGATCACAGGGGAAGCTTCAGGCCGGGCAGCGCCTTGTCGAGCGCGATGCCCGCGAACACCGCGAGCCCGATCCAGTTGTTGTGCAGGAAGGCCCTGAAGCAGCCCTCGCGCGTGCGCTTGCGGATCATCCGGTACTGGTGGATCACCAGAGCGGCGGCCACCGCGAGGCCGGCAAAGTAGAGGACGCCGAAGCGCAGCCACGCGCCGATCGCCGTCATCGCCAGCAGGAATCCGATGAAACAGGCCATCACCGCCGCCACGTCGAAGCGGCCGAAGAGGATCGCGGAAGTCCTGAGACCCAACCGCCGGTCGTCCTCGCGGTCCACCATCGCGTACTCGGTGTCGTAGGCGATGGTCCAGAGGACGTTCGCGCCGAGGAGCGCCCAGGCGAGCGGCGGCACGTTGCCCACCTGCGCGGCGAACGCCATCGGGATGCCGAAGCCGAACGCGATTCCCAGGTAAGCCTGTGGAATGGCGAAAAAACGCTTGAAGTAGGGATAGGTGCCGGCAATGATGACGGCCGCCACCGACAGCTGCTTGGTCAGCGCATTGAGCGGCAGAATCAGCAGGAACGCCAGCAGCGCGAGCACGCCTGCCACCGCGACAGCTTCCCAGCTCTTGATGCGCCCGCTGGTCAGGGGCCGCTCGGCGGTGCGCTTGACGTGCTTGTCGA
>JBKJTM010000290.1:0-5150 GCA_046590805.1 Usitatibacter sp. | reverse complement strand
CCGCAGCCGGTCGGCCCGACCACCGAGACGAACTCGCCGCCGGCGACGGCGAGGTTCACGTCCTTCACCGCGGTGTACGACCGGCCCTCGATGCCGCGCGCCGCGAAGGTGCAGGTGATGTTCTCGAAGGCGACGGCTTCGGTCACGACTGCCCGTTCGTGTTGAGCGGCGGCGTTCGGCCGTCCGCTCCAACCCGGTTACCGATGCTCATCATGGCGCCGCACGTGTCTATTTGTACTTCGCCGCGGCCTTCTTCGCGAACGAGTTGTCGAACGTCTGGCCGAGGTCCATCTTCCCCGCCGCCTTCACCGACGGCTCGAACTGCACCAGCACCTTGTAGACGTTCTCCGCCGCCTTCATCGACATCTGCCCATCCTCGGAGTAGCCGATCATGTTCTTCAGCAGCCCCTCCTTGTAGAGCGAAGGGTTGCCGGCCTTGTACTCGTTCGGCATCAGGTCGACGATCTCCTGCGGCGTGGCCTTGGCGATCCAGCGGTCGGCGCGCACCATCGCGTTCACCACGGCCTGCACGGTGTTGGGGTTCTTCTTGATGAACTCCTCGGTGATGTAGATCACGGAGGCGTGATAGTCGCCGCCATAGATGTCCTTCATCCCCTTCTCGGTGCGGCTGTCGGCCACCGCGACGAACTTGCCCGTGGCCTCGAGCTGCGTGATCACCGGGTCGAGGTTGGAGATCGCGTCGATCTCGCCCTTGTCCAGCGCCGCGAAGGCGCCGGCGCCGGTGCCCACGCCCACGATCGCAACGTCGGTGGGCTTCAATCCGTCCTTGGCGAGCAGGTTGTTCACGAACATGTTGGTGGAGGACCCCGGCGCGGTCACGCCGATCTTGAGGCCCTTCAGGTCCCTGCCGCCCTTGTACTTGGCCGCCTTGTCCTTGGGCAGCAGCAGCACGATCGAGCTGTACCTGGCCTGCAGCACCACTGCCTTGATGGGCTGCTTCTTGGCCATCATGTTGATGGTGTGCTCGTAGGCGCCGGAGACCATGTCGGCGCTGCCGCCGACCATCGCCTGCAGCGCGCGCGCCCCGCCCGGGAAGTCGGGAATCTCGACCTCGAGGCCCTCTTCCTTGAAGTACCCCTTGCGCTCCGCCACCGTGAGCGGCAGGTAGTAGAAGAGCGTCTTGCCCCCCACCGCGATGGTGATCTTCTTCTTCTCGGGCGCCTGCGCGAAGGCCGACATCGAAAGCGCGAGCACCATCACGCCCAGGGCCCGGATGAATCGTCTCATCGTCTTCTCCTCCTCATGGTGGTTTCCAGTGCGTTCAGAACCTGAAGCCGAGCTTCGCGGACAGCGAGGTGTTGTCGCCCATCTTCTCGGCCTCGAGCGCCAGGTTCGCGGCCAGGAGGTTCAGGTTCACGCCGGCGAACACACGGCTCTTGTTGAATGACTCCTCGCCGAGCGCGGAGCCGCGCACCGAGGATTGCACGCGCACGGTGCCGGCTCCCGCATAGGGCGTCAGCACCGCGAATTTCTTCGACACGGTGAGGTCGAGCGCGGCAGTGGCGAGGCGCAGATCGCCGAGGCCCGTGGCGCGCGAGCCCGACAGGCGCACGCCCACCGCCGGCGTGGCGATGCCGTCGTCGAGGATCGCGTAGCGCAGTTCCGCGCCGTAGAGCGTCGCGTCCACGTCGGAGGCGCCACCGACGAACCCGCCGATGTCGAATCCCCACCAGAGTCCCTTGTGCGCGTGGATCTTGGGAATCACCAGATTCGACGGGCCGCCCGCGCCCGCGAGCCGCAGGATCGAGGAGTTCTCCATCTTGGTCGTGGTTACCTCGACGCCGATATCGAAACCGGTGAGCCCGAGGGGCGTCGCCGGCGTGACACCCTTGTACGAGAACGCGGCGCCGAGGTCTTCGGACATGCGCCGGAACTCGCCCTGGGCGAGCCTGCCGACGGTCGGGAAATCGGCCGCGGCGGGAAGGGCGGCGCAGGCGGCCGCGGCGAACAGCACTCTTTTCATGTTTTTCATATTCTCTCTCTCAGCCCCTCACGTACTCGGGCGGCTCGTGAAGCTCCAGGGTCTGGCCGGCCTTCATCACCTGGCCAGGGGTATCGTGGCCAACCACGACGGGAATGCGGCGCGCGACCGCGAGCAGCTTGGCGAGATCGATGCGCGTGTCGTGTCCCATATCCTCGAGCATGTTCACCATGTCCTCGGTGCAGATGTTGCCGGTGGCGCCGGGCGCGAACGGGCAGCCGCCCAGCCCGGAGAGGGATCCGTCGAAGGAGCGTACGCCCGCCTCGATGCCCGCGACGACATTGGCGAGGCCCATGCCGCGCGTGTTGTGGAAGTGGAGCGTGTAATAGGTCTCGTCGGGCGGCGGGAAGCGCTCCAGCAGCGCCGCGGTGAGGCTGCGCACCTGGCGCGGGTTGGCCATGCCGGTGGTATCCGCGAGCGAGATGCCGTCGAACCCGAGCGCGCGGAAGCGCTCCACCATGTCGAACACCACGTCCTCGTGCACGCGCCCTTCGAACGGGCAGCCGAACGTGGTCGAGAGGCTGATCGTGACCCTCATGCCCGCCTCGCGCGCCACCTTGACCATCGTCGGCAGCTCCGCGAGCGACTGCTCGTGGGTGCGGTTGATGTTGGCGCGGTTGTGCGTCTCCGAGGCTGACACCACGGCATTCAGCTCGTCCGCCTTGCGCGGGGCGGCGGCGGCGTTCTGCACACCGCGCACGTTCGGCACCAGCGCGACGTAGGTCACCCCGGGGACGCGGTCGATGCCCGCGAGGACCTCCGCGGCATCGGCGAGCGCCGGCACCGCCCTGGGCGAGACGAACGACGTCACCTCGATCTTGTGCAGCCCGGTGCGCGAGAGCTGGTTGATGAGCTCGACCTTGGTGCCGGTGGGCACGAAGGCTTTCTCGATCTGGAATCCGTCGCGCACGGCGACGTCATTCACGTAGATGCGCATGGAGGGATGGCTGGCTGGAAACGGGATTTTACGCCGGGAATGCGTCCGCCCAGCGCGGCCTTTTTCATCCCACCACGCCGCGCGCCCGCAAGGCGGCGATCTGACCGGCGTCGTAGCCCACTTCACCGAGCACCTGGTCGGTGTGCTCCCCCAGCCTGGGCCCGATCCACCGCGTCCCGCCCGGGGTCTCGGAAAGCTTCGGCACCATCCCCGGCAGCAGCAACTCCTCACCGCCCAGCTGGTGGCGCTCGATCATGCCGCGTGCCTGGTAGTGGAGGTCGGCCGCGATGTCCGCGATCGAGTAGATGCGTCCCGACGGGACCTCGGCGCGCTCCAGCGCCACCAGCACCTCGTCCAGCGTGTGCTGCGCGGTCCATTCGCCGATCACGCGGTCCAGCTCCGCGGTGCGGCGCACGCGCCCGTCGTTGCTGGCGAGCGCCGGATCGTCGGCCAGGTCGGGGCGGCCGATCGCCCGCATCATGCGCTTGAAGATCGAGTCCGCATTGGCCCCGATCACCACGTACTTGCCATCCTTGCAGGGGTAGGTGTTCGACGGAACGATTCCGGGGAGCGCGGCGCCGCTTCGCTCGCGCACGAAACCGCCCATGCCGTACTCGGGCAGCATCGACTCCATCATCGCGAACACCGCTTCGTAGAGCGCCACGTCGACCACCTGGCCGCGCCCCGAGGTGGTGCGATGGTGCATCGCCATGAGGGCGCCGATGACGCCGAACATCGCCGCGAGCGAGTCCCCGATCGAGATCCCCACGCGCACCGGCGCACGGTCAGGGTAGCCGGTGATGTAGCGCATGCCCCCCATGGACTCGCCGATGGCGCCGAAGCCGGGGCGGTCCTTGTTCGGACCGGTCTGGCCGAAGCCCGACAGGCGAACCATGATGAGACGCGGATTCTCGCCGCTCAGCGCCGCGTAGCCGAGGCCCCACTTCTCCAGCGCGCCCGGGCGGAAGTTCTCCACCAGGATGTCTGCGTCCCGCACCAGCCGGCGCACCACCGCCTGCCCCTCGGGATCCTTGAGGTTCACGGCCACCGACTTCTTGTTGCGAGCCTGCGCGTACCACCAGAGGGAGTTGCCCTCGTGGAGCTTCCTCCACTTGCGCAGCGGATCGCCCTCGCCGGGCGCCTCCACCTTGATCACGTCGGCGCCGAATTCCGCCAGCAAGCGCGCGCAATAGGGGCCCGCGATCAGCGTGCCGAGCTCGACCACCTTGATGCCGGCGAGCGGACCGGGGGAGAGGGAGGTTTCCATGCGGACATTCTCTCACTGCGATCGAATATCCCGCTGACCGATCTCCCAATGAAACACGGCGGCGGACAGGCCGGAGCCCATCCGTCGCCGTTGGATCTTTTGAAGCTTTACAGCACCTGGCGGCGGCCGCGCACCATGTTGTAGATGAACAGCACGATGATCGCGCCGATCACCGAAGCGATGAAGCCCGCGGACTGGCCGGCGGTGTACAGGCCCAGGGCCTGGCCGAGGAACGTGGCGACAACGGCGCCAACCACGCCCAGCAGGGCGGTGATGATGAAGCCACCGGGATCGCGTCCCGGCATCAACATCTTGGCGATCAAACCTACGATGAATCCGATAACAATTGCCCAAATGATGAACATGGCGTTTACCTCGTTGATGGGAAAGGGTCGACGCAGCCACTGTGGCCGGTTTGCCTCGCCCGGTCTGCGAGACGCCATCCGATTCAGACGTAGGACACTTGATAGAGGTGCCGCTGGCCCAGTAGCGGCCAGATAGTCCGGATGGACCAGGATTACTCGACGGTCACGGCCTTGGCGAGGTTTCGCGGCTTGTCGACGTCGGTGCCCCGCCTGAGGGCGGTGTGGTATGCGAGCAGCTGCACCGGGATCGCGTGCACGATGGGCGAGAGCCAGCCCGCATGGCGCGGCGTGCGGATTACGTGCACCCCCTCGCTCTCCACGAAATGGCTGTCGAGGTCGGCGAAGACATAGAGCTCGCCGCCCCGCGCGCGCACCTCCTGCATGTTCGACTTCACCTTCTCCAGCAGCGCATCGTTGGGCGCGATGAACACCACCGGCATCGAGGCGTCCACCAGCGCGAGCGGCCCGTGCTTCAGCTCCCCCGCCGGGTAGGCCTCGGCGTGGATGTACGAGATCTCCTTCAGCTTGAGGGCCCCCTCCATCGCCACCGGGTAGTGCGTGCCGCGGCCGAGGAAGAGC
>JBKJTM010000148.1:0-4590 GCA_046590805.1 Usitatibacter sp. | reverse complement strand
TCGTCGCGAACAGCCCGTTCTATCAGGATTTCCTCATCCCCCTGGGCGCGCGCTACCTCTACGGCGCAAAGCTGCACGACGACTCACTCTTGCCATGCGGGACATGGGCCTCGTGCCGATCACGGGCCATGGAGGCGGCGGGCCGCCGAAGGACCGCATCGTCCTCAAGCTTGCGCGGCGCGACGGCCACGCGGTAGCGGGGACCCTCCTCGCCCTCCGCCCGGAGGCGACGCTGGGATCGTTCGGCCCGCCCCAGGCGCTCTTCACGGTGTTCGAGCCCGGCGCCGCTATCGACATCGACCCCTACATCCTTGCGATGACCTTCGACCTCACGCCCGCGGAGGCGCGGCTTGCGGGGTTGGTCGTCAACGGCCGGTCGCCCGAGGAGTGCGCCACGAAACTGGGCGTGAAGATCAGCACCATACGCAGCCAGCTCATCTCGATCTATGGCAAGACCGGCGCTTCCGGCCAGGCGGACCTGGTGCGGTTGGTGCTGTCGGCGACGGTGCTCTAACCGGCACGACCTCAACGGCTACCATGTGGCCGCGCATTCCGCGCCCTGATGGCCGAGCCGGCCTCCTCATGCTGGACGCTTCTGGCGCGTCCGCTGCGATGGCGCGTTAGACCGCATCTTGCTTACCAGGGGAAAGCGCTCTGGATGGTCTATGGAATCGATGGCGATGTCGACGTCGAGGTCTGGCCAATACAAGTGGTGTGCACTGGGCAACTCGACATTCAGCAAGTGGCCAATCGAAGCACTGCGAAACCACGGAAACTGATCAAAAGCGACAAAGCGCTCCTTGTCGCCAATGAAAAGCCAAAACCCGTGCTTCGAGACGTTGGTGATCTCAACGTCCGAAGTGGGCTTTCCAAGCTTTGCGGATTTCATCTTCGTGCTCCTGAATCAAACGAAGGGCGGCGTTGACTTGCCGCATGCTAAAGCCGTAGTTGTGAGCCAGTTCAATTCCCGGGTCCAACCAGAATTTCGCTTCTCCGCTCGTAGCATGCACGTGCACGTGCATTCGAGTCTCTTCTCGCGAGAAAAAATAGAAGCGAAAAGGGCCTTCACGGAAGATTGTCGGACTCACCGACAGGATTCTACCTGTGGCTTCCGCGATACCCCTTGGGGCGGTCCAACGTGTCGCTAACCCGCAGGCCGCTTGCGACGCCGGTCGAGCCGTTGGATCCCGAGACGATCGCGGTATACGCCCGGGGTTCAGCGTGATGAGGAGTCCGCCAGCCCAAATGGCGTAAGATAGCTAGACTGTCTAGCTCTCAGGAGGCGATATGAAGAAGTGGCAGTTGCAGGAGGCCAAGAATCGCTTTTCCGAGGTGGTAAGGAAGGCGACCGAGGAAGGACCGCAGGTCATCACCGTGCGCGGAGATGACGCCGTCGTCGTGATCGCCGCGGATTCGTATCGGAAACTGGCTTTGCATCGCAACGGAGGGCTGGTGGAATTTTTCCAGAAATCTCCGTTGGCCAAGGTCACTCTGGATCTCGAACGCAGTCGTGACGCAGGCAGGAAGGTCGAATTGTGAGTTGGCTGCTGGACACGTGCGTAATCTCCGAGCTTTCGAAGCCGAGGCCGCAGTCGACGGTGGTCGAATGGATTCAAACTTGCCTCGAGGATCAGCTTTTCCTCAGCGTAATTACCGTTGGAGAGCTTGAAAAGGGCATCGCCAGGTTGCGGCAATCCGATCGTCGAGCGGCATTGGAGAAGTGGGTCCGCAACGACGTTGTGGCGCGCTTCGGCGGTCGCCTGCTTGCGATTGATGCAGCGATCGCGGCCAGATGGGGCAGCCTTGTCGGCGCTTCCGAAGCCAAGGGAAAGCCTCTGCCCGTGATCGATAGCCTGATCGCCGCAACGAGCTTGCAACACGGCCTCACTGTCGTCACGCGTAATACCGAGGACCTGGAACGCTGCGGAGCTCACTGTCTCAATCCCTGGCTGGTGAGGTGAACCCGGTCTCAGCCTCGACACTTCGGCGCAGGGAAGAAAGGGACCAAACGCCTCCGAGTCGCTCCGGACAATTGATTCCGTGTTGGCGAAGACCGGCACCCACCGCAAGGTCGAGCTGATCCAGCTGCACTCGCTGGAATAGCGCGCCGCGTAAAATGGCGGCGTGCCGCTCCTCCAGCTTTCCGCAATCTCCCTCGCGTACGGCCACGTTCCCCTCCTCGACCATGTAGACCTGGTGCTCGAGCCCGGGGAGCGCGTGGGCCTCATCGGCCGCAATGGCACCGGGAAATCCAGCCTCCTCAAGGTGATCGCTGGTGACGCGCGCGCCGACGACGGCAAGATCTTCCTCGCCCCCGCGTTGCAACTCGCCTCGGTGGGCCAGGAGCCGCAACTCGATCCCACGCACACGGTCTTCGCCGCGGTCTCCGAGGGACTGGGCGCGGTCACCAAGCTGGTCCTCGATTACCACGAGGCCGCGCACTCCGGCGACATGTACCGCATGCAGCACCTGCAAGAGGCCCTCGAGGCCGCGGGCGGCTGGGCGCTGGAGCATCGCATCGAATCAACGTTGGAGCGCCTCGGGCTTCCCCAGGACGCGGCAGTAGGCGAGCTCTCGGGCGGGATGAGGAAGCGCGTGGCGCTCGCCCGAGCCCTGGTGGCCGAGCCGGGCCTTCTCCTCCTGGACGAGCCCACCAACCATCTCGACATCGTCTCGATCGAGTGGCTGGAAGAGACGCTGCGTGGCTTCGCCGGCAGCGCGCTCTTCGTGACGCACGACCGGCGCTTCCTCGACCGTGTCGCCACCCGCATCATCGAGCTCGACCGCGGCATGCTCGCGAGCTTCCCCGGCAACTTCAGCGACTACGAGCGGCGCAAGGCGGAGCTGTTGGCGAGCGAGGCGGTGGTGAACCGCAAGTTCGACAAGCTGCTGGCGCAGGAGGAAGCGTGGATCCGCAAGGGGGTCGAGGCGCGCCGCACCCGCAACGAAGGGCGTGTGAGGAGGCTCGAGACGCTGCGCCTGGAGCGCGCCGCGCGGCGTAATCGCGTCGGCAACGTGGATCTTGCCGTAGCCCAGGGCGAGCGCTCCGGGCGTCTGGTGGCGGAGCTGGAGGGCGTCACCAAGCGCTATGGCGAGAAACGCGTGGTCGAGGGCTTCAGCGGCCGAGTGATGCGTGGCGACAAGATCGGCCTCATCGGCCCGAACGGCAGCGGCAAGACCACGCTCCTCAAGCTGGTCCTGGGCAGCCTCGAGCCCGACAGCGGCACCGTGCGCCTGGGCACCAAGATCGCCGTGGCCTACTTCGACCAGCTGCGTACCGCGCTGGATGAAGAGGCGACGCTCGCCGACACCATCGCGCCGGGCAGCGACTTCGTCGAGATCGGCGAGAGCCGCAAGCACATCATGAGCTACCTCGGCGACTTCCTCTTCCCGCCGGAACGCGCGCGCGCGCTGGTCAAGTCGCTCTCCGGCGGCGAACGCAATCGCCTGCTGCTCGCGCGGCTCTTCAGCCGCCCCGCCAACGTGCTGGTGCTGGACGAGCCGACCAACGACCTCGACATCGAGACCCTCGAGCTGCTGGAGGCGCTGCTGCAGGAGTACGACGGGACGCTCTTCCTGGTGAGCCATGATCGCCAGTTCCTCGACAACGTGGTCACGCAGACCATCGCCTACGAGGGCGCCGGGCGGTGGAAGGAATACGCCGGCGGCTACAACGACTGGGTTCGTGCCCGCGTCAAACCGGGGTCAGACCCCAAATCGGGGACGTACCCTGATCTCAGCCAGCGAAATGAGGGTACGTCCCCGGTTTCCACGCCCACGAAGCGGGTGAAGCTGAGCTACAAGGAGTCGCGCGAGCTGGAGGATATCCCGGCGAAGCTGGAGGCGCTCGAAGCCGAGCAGCGCACCCTCGCGGATAGGCTCGCGGATCCGGCCACTTACCAGGATCGCTCGTTCGACGGGAAGGCGCTCGACGCGCGCAATGAGGCGATCGAAGCCGAGCTTGCGAAGCTCCTGGAACGCTGGGAAGCGCTCGAGGCGAAGGGAACGCGGTCGTGACCGGAAATCCTGGTTGCTCTCACCTGAGCCAGGACTCGGTCTCCTCGCCCTCCACGGCGGCCGGCGTGGTCTCGATCACCGGCGCTGGCTGGTGAGTGACCTGCTCGGGCGCGTCGCCGGAGATGCCGAACAACGCCTCGAACCACCGCGTCACGGGATCGCACCGCATCTCCCGGATGAGTCGCATCACCCGAATCTCATTCATGCGCGCTCCCCCTGCATGATCGCGTCGCAGCCATCGTTCAGATCGCGCACATCGACAGGGCGAGCCTCACCAGGTCTGCCTTGCCGTTCGCGCCCGTCTTCCGGTAGATCGCGCTCAGGTGACTGCGCAGCGTGCTCGTCTTCACTTCGAGCTCGCGGGCGCAGTGCGCCGTGCCATATCCCTGCGCGATCAAGGCCGTGAGCCGCGCCTCGGCGCTCGTGAGCCTGTACGCCATCGACAGCAATGCGGAATCGATACTCGGAGCCGCCCCCGACTCGAACACGGTGACCAGCACTCTGCCCGGCCGGCGCTCGAGCACTGCCTCGTCGCGCAGGATGTGCATCGTCGCGGCCGCCCCCCGCCGGTCG
>JBKJTM010000200.1:0-3186 GCA_046590805.1 Usitatibacter sp. | reverse complement strand
AGCTCGTCCTGCATCTTGCGGCGCGTGAGCGCGTCGAGCGCGGCGAAGGGTTCGTCCATCAGCAGGATGTCGGGCTCCATCGCCCGCGGCATGGCGATGGAGCCCGACATCCTGCTGATGGACGAACCCTTCGCGGCGCTCGGCGCGCTCACGCGCCGCAAGATGCAGGACGAGCTGCTGCAGCTCTGGCAGGACACGCGCTTCACGGTGCTGTTCGTGACGCACTCGATCCCGGAAGCGGTGCGCATCGGCAACCGGATCCTGCTGCTCTCACCCCACCCCGGCCAGGTGAAGGCCGAGCTCAACAGCGACGGCGACGACACGGCCGACGCGAGCGGGGCGACCCTGTCGGATCGAATCCACCGGATGCTGTTCGCGACATCCGCAACCTCGGAAGAGGCGCCTGCCCGTGGCTAGCCCGATCCCCGCCCGTCCGGAATACGTCCGCGAGCAGGTGGGCGAGCACGATTTCGGCGTGGTCAACAAGCCGCTCACGACCTGGGAGCGCATCTACGGCATGAGCCTGGTGCGCAAGGCCTTCATCCTGGTGGTGCTCGCCGCGGCCTGGCAAGCGTATGCGGTCTACGTGAACAACCCGCTGGTGCTGCCCACCTTCACCGATACCCTGCGCGCGTTCGGAAGCCGTCTCGCGAGCGGCGAGCTGCCGCTCAAGTCCTGGGTATCGATCAAGGTGCTGCTGCAGGGTTACGGCCTCGGGCTCGCGCTCGCCCTGCTGATCACGGTGTTCGCGATGGCCACGCAGATCGGCAACGACCTGCTGGAGACCCTGACCGCGATGTTGAACCCGCTTCCCGCGATCGCGTTGCTGCCGATCGCGCTCATCTGGTTCGGCCTCGGCAGCGCCAGCATCATCTTCGTCCTGGTGCACGCGGTGATGTGGCCCATCGCCCTCAACACCCACTCGGGGTTCCTCTCGGTCTCCAACACGCTACGCATGGTGGGACGAAACTACGGGCTCACCGGCGTGCGCTACGTGGTGAAGATCCTGATCCCCGCCGCCCTGCCCAGCATCCTGTCGGGGCTCAAGATCGGCTGGGCGTTCGCATGGCGCACGCTGATCGCGGCCGAGCTGGTCTTCGGCACCACCTCGGGATCCGGCGGCCTGGGCTGGTTCATCTACGAGAACAAGAACGTGCTCGACATCTCCGCGGTCTTCGCCGGGCTCTTCACCGTGATCCTGATCGGCCTCGCGGTGGAGAACCTCATCTTCAACCAGCTGGAGCAACGAACCATCCGCAAGTGGGGGATGCACTCCTGAGGGGCGCTCTGGGGTCTACGCCTGCGCGGCGTAATACTCGCGCAGCACCTCGAGCACTTCGGCCCGGCTGAACTCCACCGGCACGGCGCTCCCCTCGGCGAGCCACTTGCGCAGCTGAGTGCCCGAAACCTGCAGCCGGTCCGCATCCGTGTGCGGGCACGTGCGTCCCGACGCCATGCCGCCGCAGCGGTAGCACCAGAACGTCACGTCCATGCACATCGCCTCGGTCTCGAGCGCGCCCGGTGGGATCTCGTCGAAGATGCGGTGCGCGTCGAACGGCCCGTAGTACGCGCCCACCCCGGCGTGGTCGCGTCCGACGATGAGGTACGCGCAGCCGTAGTTCTGGCGGAAGACGGCGTGCAGCAACGCCTCGCGCGGCCCGGCGTAGCGCATGTCGAGGGGATAACCCGCCTGCACCACCGTGCCGGGCCGGAAGTATCCCTCGATCAGCCGCGCGATCGCGCGCGTGCGCACGTCGGCCGGGATGTCGCCGGGCTTGAGGTGGCCCAGGAGCGAATGCACCAGCACGCCGTCGCACACCTCGAGCGCCACCTTCGCGAGGTACTCGTGGGACCGGTGCATCGGGTTGCGGGTCTGGAAGGCCGCGGCGCGCGACCAGCCGAGGCGCTCGAACTCGGCGCGCGTCTCGGCCGGCGTCATGAAGAGCGCGCCGTATTTCTCCCGGAAGCCGCCATCGGAGAGCACCTTCAACGGACCGGCGAGGTTCACCTCGCCCTGCTCCATCACCATCCGAACGCCCGGATGCGCGGGATCGGAGGTCCTGAAGACCGCCTCGCATTCGTGCGTCCTGTCGATCCGGTATTTCTCCGCAACGGTGAGGATGGCGAGGATCGTGTCCTCGTCGGGATCGACGAGCGCGACCTCTGCCCCGATCGCGAGCGTCTCGGCGGTGGCGGCATCGGTCGAGAGCGTGATCGGAATCGGCCAGAAAACGCCGTCGGCGGTGCGCATCCCGTCGCAGACGCCCCTCCAGTCGGATGAGCCCATGAAGCCGGCGAGCGGCGTGAAGCCGCCGATGCCGAGCATGACGATGTCGCCCCGCTCGCGGGAGGTGACGCGCAGGTGGGTCATGCTTGCGGCGCGGCTGCGCTCCTCGTCGAGCCGGGGCCCGGAAAGAAGGAGCGGGCGAAGGGCGCCGCCGCCGTGCGGGTTGACCAGGGCCATGGGGCTATTGTGCGAGGGTGACGAGTTCCGGCGGGCGATATTCCTGATGAGCCCATAAGCGGGCTCGATGGACCCGCCGCGCCGGCCCCGCATAATCGGCGTATGAAAGTCTGCATCGTCTCCGACAGCCACGACCGCGCCGATCCGCTGGCGCAGGCGGTGCGCGAGGCGAAGGCGCTGGGTGCCGAGGCCGTGATCCATTGCGGCGACCTGATCGGCGCGCAGACCATCAAGCCGGCGCTCGCCATGGGACTGCCGGTGCATGCCATCCACGGCAACAATGTCGGCGACCCACAAGCGATGCACTACCAGTCGCGCGCCAGCGGCGGCCAGCTCACCTATCACGGGCCCGACGCGAAGCTCGAGCTGGGCGGCAGGAGGATCTTCGTCGTGCACTACGACAACTATGGGTACGCGTTCGCATGCACCGGCGAGTGGGACCTGGTGTGCTGCGGGCATTCGCACAAGGCCGAGGCGCGCGAGGTCGCGAACGTGAAGGGCGGCAAGAGCTGGCTGGTGAACCCTGGGACGGTGGCGGCGCTGGCGGCACCGGCCACATGGGTGCTGGGCAAGTTGGAAACGATGGAGTTCGAGATCAGGACGCTCGCCTAGATTGGATTCCGGCCTCCGCCGGAAAGACGAGCAGACATTCGCCGGAAAGACGAGCAGACATTCGCCGGAAAGACGAGCAGACATTCGCCGGCATAGAAGAAGAGGAGATA
>JBKJTM010000166.1:0-3951 GCA_046590805.1 Usitatibacter sp. | reverse complement strand
GTGCGGCGAAGCGCCAGGTCGCCGATCACGTGCGTGGTCATGTCGTAGCCGGCGCGATCCGACTCCACCACTTGGCGCTCCTGGAATGCCTCGTCCACCATGCGGAAGGTCCACCCGCCGTGGTAGTGCGGATTGTCCGCGTAGGGCTCCAGCATGTAGCCGTTGTCGGCCAGGTCCTTGAGCGCGCCGTACGAGATCCAGGCGTCGCCCGTGCGCGGCCGGATGCCGGCGGCGCCCAGCCCAGCCCATTGGCGCATCGGAAAGATCGCGTAGACGCGCAGCGTGAGCTCGCGCCGATCGCGCAAGTCCTGGAATATCCGCACATCGGTGAAGCTGCGCTCGACGTGGGCGTGGTAGCGCTGCTGCCGCGATACCTCGTCGACCCGGGCCATGTCCTGGATCGAGGTGATGCCGACGCGGTTCAGCGCCCGCGCCACGCCGCGTGCGCCGATGAGGGCCTGTGCATGGGACATCGGCGGCAGTTGCTTGTCGATGAGCTCGCCCACGCTGCCGAAGAGCATGCCGCTGAATTCGCCCGCGGCGTCGCGACCGTACCGGCCGGTGGCCGGGTCGGAAACCGCCCTGTCGAAGCGCAGCGCCCGCATTCCCGCACTGTTGATGAAATAGGCGTGGTCGTGGCGGCGAAACAGCACCGGATGGTCGGGGGTGACGGCGTCGATCGCCCGAAGGTCCGGGGTGAACGCGACGTAGGGCACCGTTGCCTGGCGCGCCGCACGGCCCGACGCGACCATCCCCCAGTCGCCGCCGGTGATCCACGTGCCCTTGGGCACGCGCGCCGTAGCCTCCCGCACGCCGCGAAGCATCGCCGCCGGTTCGTCCACGTGCATCAGCATCACCTGGAAATGCCATTCGACGGCGTTGCCGAAGTGCGTGTGGGCGTCGTTGAAGCCCGGCAGCACCATCGCGCCCGCGAGGTCGATGCTCCTGGTGCCGGCACCCGCCAGGGCGCGGACCGCCGCGTTGCTGCCCACGGCGACGATGCGCTCGCCCGCGATCGCCACCGCCTCGGCCGAGGGCCGCGCGTCATCGACGGTGTGCACCTTGCCGTTGTAGAAGATGAGGGTCGGCGCCGGAGCGGGGGCGAGCGCGGCGCAGCTCGCCAGCACCCCCGCCGCGAATAGCGCCGCGACTCGATTCATCCGGCGCGCGCTCATTGCAGCGCCACCACATGCCCGGGGGACACCTCGCGCATCACCGGCTCGCCTTCGCCGGTGTAGTACGTGAAGCCCTCGGGCGGCGCGGCCTGCGCCCCGGCATGGCGCACCAGCCGGTAGCCGCTCGCGTCGCGCGCGATGCGCGGCGTGGCCGCCAGGAGCCGCAGCGTGTAGGGATGGCGTGGCGCGTCGTAGACCTGGTCGCGGCTGCCACACTCGAGGATGCGGCCGCGATACATCACCGCCACGCGGTCGGCGATCTGCTCCACCACCCCGAGGTCATGGGAAATGAAGAGGTAGGTGAAGCCGAACTTGCGCTGCAAGGCCGTGAACAGGGTGAGGATCTGCTTCTGCACCGTGACGTCGAGCGCCGACACCGGCTCGTCGGCCACCAGCAGCTTGGGCCGCGCGACGATGGCGCGCGCGATGGAGACGCGCTGCCGCTGGCCGCCGGAGAGCTCGTGCGGGTAGCGCTGCGCGTAGTCGCCTCCGAGTCCTACCTCGTCCAGCATCGCGCGGGCATGGGTGCCGCGCTCGGCGCGCGCGAGCCCGGGCATGGTGCGCAGCCCTTCGGCGACGATCTCCTCGAGCGTCATCCGCGGGTCGAGCGACGAGAACGGGTCCTGGAACACCATCTGCGTCTGCAGGCGGTAGGCGGCGAGGTCGCGGCCGTCGAATGCCGTCACCTCCCGGCCCTCGAAGCGGATCGAGCCCTCGCTCTCGCGGGCGAGGCGCACCAGGGCGCGGCCGATCGTCGTCTTGCCTGATCCCGATTCGCCCACGACCGCCAATGTCTCACCCTGTTGCAGCGTGAGGCTGGCGCGCTCCACCGCGCGGAAGGCGTGCGGCCGCTGCCAGAAGAAGGGCGGCTTCTTCTTGAACTCGACCGACAGTTGCTCGATCTCCACCAGCGTATCTCCCCTCGCCCCTCGCCCTTCGTCCCTTGCCCCTCTTGCCGGAAGCGATTCCAGCAACATGCGCGTGTACTCGTGCTGCGGCGCGAGCAGGATCCGGCCCGTCTCGCCCTCCTCCACTACCTTGCCGTGACGCAGCATCACCACCCGGTCGGCATAGTTCGCCACCATGCCGAGGTCGTGGCTCACCAGCAGCACCGCGGTGCCGATCTCTCGGGTGAGCGCCGCCGTGATGTCCATCACCTCCTTCTGGATCAGGGCGTCGAGCGCCGTCGTCGGCTCGTCGGCGATCAGCAGCGCCGGCCGCATCACCAGCACCGAGGCGAGCATGATCCGCTGCCGCATGCCGCCCGAATACTGGTGCGGATAGGCGCGGAAGCATCCCGCGGGATCGGCGATCTTCACGCGTTCCAGCATCTCCAGCGCGCGCTGGCGTGCCTCCTCGTCGGTGAGCCCGTGATGCAACCGCAACGCCTCCATCATCTGGAACCCAACGGTGAGCGCGGGGTTCAGGGACACCATCGGCTCCTGGAACACCATGCCGATGTAGCGGCCGCGCACGCCGCGCATCACGGCATCCGCGGCGCGCGCGAGATCCTGGCCCTTGAAGTCGATCCGCCCGGCCTCGATGCGCGCGACCGGCGGCAGCAGGCCCAGCACCGCGCGCCCGATCATCGTCTTGCCGCTGCCGGACTCGCCCACCAGCGCCACCATCTGCCCCGGGTCCACGGTGAACGACACCGCGTCGACCACGCGCTTCGAGGACTTGTCGGCCTGGCGCACACCGACGCAGAGGCCCTCGATGGCGAGCGTGGCGGTCACAGGTTCTTCATCCGCGGGTCGAACTGGTCGCGCAGCGCGTCGCCGAAGAGGTTGATGCCGAGGAGCGTGACCGAGATGCTGATTCCCGGCACCAGCGCGAGCCACGGCGCCTGCGCCACGTAGTTGCGGCTGTCCGAGAGCATGCCGCCCCAGCTCGAGGCCGGGGGCGGCACGCCCAGCCCCAGGAACGAGAGCGCGCTCTCGGCGAGCAACGCCCAGCCGAAGAGGGCCGTCGCGAGCACGATGATCGGACCGATGCAGTTGGGAAGCACGTGGCGGAACATCGTGAACGCCTCGGAATTGCCCATCACCCGCGATGCCTCGACGTATTCGCGCTCGCGGATCGAGAGCACGCTGCCGCGCACCACACGCGCCACCGACGGCATGTAGGCGAGCGCGAGCGCGCTAATCACGCCGACGCGCGAGGGGCCGAACACCGTCATCATGCCGAGCGCCATGATCAGCGAGGGAAACGCAAGCAGCGCGTCGAGGAATGCCATGGTGATGCGCTCGAACCAGCCGCCGAAGTAGCCGGTCGCGGCGCCGAGGAGCGCGCCGCTCGCGACGGCGGCGACCACGGTGAAGAAGCTGATCGACATGCTCACGCCCGCCCCGAAGAGAAGCCGGCTCAGCTCGTCGCGTCCCCACTCGTCGGTGCCCAGCCAATGGGCGGCGGACGGGGGCTTCAGGCGCGCGGTCAAGTCGTTGGTGGTGGGGTCGTAGGGCGTGTAGACGTGGCCCACGATCGCCGCGACCAGCATCACCAGCAGCAGCGTGCCGCCGGCGATGGCGTTGGGGCGGCTGAAGAGCGCGCGCCAGCTCAAAGCCGCACCCGCGGATCGAAGAGCGGATAGCAGAGGTCCACCACCAGGTTCACCAGCACGTAGATGAGGGTCACGAAGAGGAGGCACCCCTGGACCACGGGGTAATCGCGCGCGAAGATGCTGTCGACCAGCAGCCGGCCGATGCCCGGAAGCGTGAACACGGTCTCGGTCACCACCGCGCCGCCGAGGAGCGAGCCGAGGGCAAGCCCGATCATC
>JBKJTM010000049.1:0-8020 GCA_046590805.1 Usitatibacter sp. | reverse complement strand
ACCGGCTCCGCGCCGTTGCAGGTCTCGGCGGTTGCCGCTTCGGGAACCGGCTTCACACAGACCAACGCCTGCACGGCGGGACCGATCACGCCCGGCTCCACGTGCCAGATCAGCGTGACTTTCGCGCCCACGGCGACGGGCGCGCACTCGGGGATGGTCACTGTCACTTCGAATGCTTCCGGTAGCCCGCACACCGTGGCGCTTTCCGGCACCGGCACCGCGCCGGGCGTCTCGCTCACGCCGTCGCCGGTAAATTTCGGCAACGTTCCCGTTGGGACGAGCGCGAGCGCGTCGCTGAACCTCACCAACACCGGAACGGCGCCGCTCACGGTGAGCAGCATCGGCGTCACGGGCAGCTTCTTCACCCAGGCGAATACGTGCCCGGCCTCCCTCGCTCCGGGGGCCTCGTGCCCGATCACCGTGACCTATGCGCCGAGCAGCGCGGGCTCGCATTCGGGACAGCTCAACGTGCTCACCAACGCTGGTAGCGGCCCGGTGGTGGCCCCGCTGTCGGGAATCGGGGCGGTGCCGGGCATGTCCATCACTCCCACCCCCGCCAACTTTGGCAGCATCGTCGTCAATACGACTACGACCCTCAACCTGACGATCACGAACAGCGGCTCCGCCCCGTTGCAGGTCTCGGCGGTTGCCGCTTCGGGAACCGGCTTCACGCAGACCAATGGTTGCCTAGCCGCGACGATCACGGCGGGTGCGACGTGCCAGATCACCGTGACCTTCGCGCCCACGGCGCCGGGCGCGCACACGGGCACGGTGAGCATCACGTCTAATGCCCCAGGTAGCCCGCATACCGTCGCGCTTTCCGGCACCGGCACCGCGCCAGGCGTCTCGCTCACGCCCAGCCCGGTCGCCTTCGGCAACGTGCCGGTGGGCGGCACCGCGAGTGCGCCGCTCGTCCTGAGCAACACCGGGACGGCGCCACTTTCGATCTCCGGCATCGTGACCACGGGCACCTTCTTCAGCAACAGCACCAATTGCGGCGCGTCGCTTGCGCCGGGTGCGAGCTGCGACATCGTCGTCATCTTTGCGCCCACAGCCGCGGGAGCGCAGACCGGGCAGGTGAGTGTCACCACCAATGCCGGCGCGGCACCGGTCGTGGCCCCGCTCTCCGGCACCGGTGCGGTGCCGGTCCTCACGCTGTCGAGTTCGAGCCTCGATTTCGGCTCACAGACGGTGGGTACCGCAAGCCTCGTCCAATCGGTGACCGTCAGCAATACGGGTGGCGCACCGCTCAACCTGAGCGTGGTTGCCGTGACCGGCGACTTCAACTTCACCGGCTGCCCGACGCCGCTCGCGATACCGCCGGGCGGCACCTGCACCCTGTCGGTCAAGTTCATGCCGACCGTCGCGGGCGCACGCGTCGGCGCGATCTCCCTCGGCAGCAACGCGAGCGGCGCCCCGCACATGATCGCGCTCACCGGCAACGGAACGTCGGTTCCGGTCCCGGGCATCGCGCTCGCGCCGGGCTCGGCGAGCTTCGGCGCCATCGTGGTCGGCGCCAACAGCACCCAGGTGCTGGTCCTCAGCAACCCGGGCACGGCGCCGCTCTTGATCTCTTCGATCGCGGCCACCGGAACCGGTTTCTCGCAGACCAACACGTGCCCGAGCTCGCTCTCGCCGAGCGCCGCCTGCAACATCAGCGTGAAGTTCGCGCCGACGGCCACGGGCCCGGCGAGCGGCCAGGTGGACATCGTGTCCAACGCTGCGCCCAGCACGCTCGTCGCGTCGCTTTCCGGCAGCGGATTGCCGGCAACCACGGCGGGGCTCACCTTTACGCCCGGCAGCGTCACTTTCGCGCCGCAATTCATCGGCACGACGAGCGCGACGCAGATCGTGACGCTCACGAGCTCGGGCACGGCCCCCCTGGTGATCTCCAACGTCACCGGTAGCGGCGATTTCGCCTTCGCCGGCTGCGGTCCCTCCACGCTCGCACCGAACGCCACGTGCACGTTCTCGATCGCCTTCAGGCCGCAGTCGGTGGGCTTGCTCACGGGGTCCATCGTCGTGACGAGCAACGCCTCCGGCAGCCCGCACAGCATCTCGCTCTCCGGGAACGGCGCTTCGCTCACCGCTCCCGAGATCGGGATGGCGCCCTCGGCGTTCGACTTCGGCACGCTGCGTCCCGCGCGCACCGCCACCATCGTCGGCAGGCTCACCAACACCGGCGCCGCGCGCCTCGACATCGCGCAGATCCAGGTGACGGGTGCGTTCTTCACGCAGTCGAACAATTGTCCGGCGACGCTCGCGGTCGGCGGCTTCTGCGACATCACCGTGACCTACGCGCCGACGGCGGCCGGGGCGCACAGCGGACAGCTGCAGGTCCGGTCCAATGCGATCCCGAGCCCCTTCGTCGCCGCGCTTTCCGGCACCGGCATCCTGGTGCCGCCGCCGTTCCTGGCGACCAGCGGGCCGATCAACTTCGGCCAGCAGGTGACCGGGACCACGGTGCGCCGCACCCTGCAGCTCACCAATTCGGGCGGCGATCCGCTGGTGGTCAGCTCGATGGCGCTCGTTGGTTCGGGCGCGTTCGGGGTCGAGGGCGGGTGCGGCACCATCGCGCCGGAAGCGAGCTGCAGCCTTACGATCACGTTCCTGCCCACCGGCATCAACACCTTCAACGCGCGCCTCGACATCGTCTCCAACCACTCCGGCGGCGCGGTTCAGGTGGAGCTTTCCGGCCAGGGGGTGGCGCTGCCGCAGCCCGACCTGGACTTCTCGGTGGGCGCCATCGGCTTTGGCCAGCAGACCCTCGGTTCCCGCAGCTCGGTGCAGACCCTCAGGCTCACCAACATCGGCGGTGCGCCGGTCACCATCAGTGCGCTCTCCTCGACGCTGTCCGACTTCCAGGTGGACGCGTCGCAGTGCATCGGCACGCTGGCGGCGCGGGCGTTTTGCGATATCGGCGTGGTCTTCAACCCCCTCCGCACCGGCTCGATCCAGGGGAGACTGATGGTGGACAGCAGCCCCGCGCAGAGCGACTCGGTGAGCCTCATCGGCACCGGTTGCCGCATCTCGCTTTCGCGGCCGGGTCAAGGCGGCGCTCGCCTTTGCTCACCCTGAACGCACCCTCCCGTCGCCCCTTCGGGGCGGCGGGAACGGCTGTCCGGATGGCCGGACACTTTCGACGTAAATACCGATTTTCTAGGGGTTTTTCTTAGTCCGACGCCTTGCTCGCGGACCGCGCCGGCGGTAGCATTCGCGGTAGATTCTCCCCCCGCGCCAAGCTTCACTCTCGGCTCCCGCATGCCCGGCGACACCATCCTCGAAACGCGCGGCCTCACGAAGGAATTCAAGGGCTTCGTGGCCGTTGACAACGTGGACCTCAAGGTCCGGCGCGGGACCATCCACGCGCTGATCGGCCCCAATGGCGCCGGCAAGACCACCACCTTCAACCTGCTCACCAAGTTCCTGCAGCCCACGCGCGGGACGATCCTCTTCAACGACAACGACATCACGGGCGACAACCCCGCGGACGTGGCGCGCCGCGGCGTGATCCGCTCGTTCCAGATCTCGGCCGTGTTCCCCAACCTCACGGTGCTCGAGAACGTGCGCATTGCCCTGCAAAGGGGCCTGGGCACCAGCTTCCACTTCTGGAAGCGCGAGAAGACACTCGAGGTGCTGAACGCCCGCGCCATGGAGCTTCTCGAACGCGTCGATCTCGCCAAGTTCTCGCGCCTCAACGCCGGCGACATGGCCTACGGCAGGAAGCGCACCCTCGAGATCGCGACCACCCTCGCCATGGACCCGGAGCTGATGCTCCTCGACGAGCCCACCGCCGGCATGGGCCACGAGGACGTGGACCGGGTGAAGAACCTCATCAAGGAAGTCGCCGTCGGCCGCACCGTGCTGATGGTCGAGCACAACATGAGCGTGGTTTCGGGTATTTGCGACACGATCACCGTGCTGCAGCGCGGCGCCGTGCTGGCCGAGGGCCCCTACGCCGAGGTCGCCGCCAACCCGCAGGTGATCGAGGCGTACATGGGGACCGCGCATGGCTGACGAAGTCCTGGCGATCGAGAACCTGCAGGCGTGGTACGGGGAGTCCCACGTGCTCCACGGCGTGAATCTCACGGTGCGCAAGGGCGAGGTGGTGACGCTCCTCGGGCGCAACGGGGCAGGGCGCACTTCGACCCTCAAGTCGGTGCTGGGCCTGGTCGGCAAGCGCAGCGGCTCGATCAAGGTGAACGGCATCGAGACCGTCACCTGGCCCACCTACAAGGTGGCGCACCTCGGCATCGCCTATTGCCCGGAGGAGCGCGGCATCTTCTCCAGCCTGTCGGTGGAGGAGAACCTGATGCTGCCGCCGGAGATCGCCAAGGGCGGCATGAGCGTGGAGGAGATCTACGACATGTTTCCCAACCTGCGTGAGCGGCGGAAGACCGCGCAGGGCACCAAGCTCTCGGGCGGGGAGCAGCAGATGCTCGCGATGGCGCGGATCCTGCGCACGGGGGCCAACCTGTTGCTCCTCGACGAGATCACCGAGGGCCTGGCGCCGGTCATCGTGCAGGCCCTGGGGCGCGTTATCGTGAAGCTGAAGGAACGCGGCTTCACCATCGTGCTGGTGGAACAGAACTTCCGGTTCGCGGCACCGCTCGCGGACCGGCATTACGTGATGGAGCACGGCAAGATCGCGGAGAGCTTTGACGCGTCGGAACTCGAGGCGAAGACGGAAATGCTGCATGAGTACCTGGGCGTATGAGAATCACATCGAACTCTAGAGGAGTGAATCGCATGAAACTGAAGATGAAGGCATTGGCCGCGGCCGCGGCGCTGGCATTCTGCGCATCGGCGCAGGCGCAGATCTCGGGTAACGTGGTGAAGATCGGCATCCTGAACGACCAGTCGAGCCTGTACGCCGACCTGTCCGGCCAGGGCAGCGTGGTCGCCGCCAGGATGGCGATCGAGGACTTCAAGGCGAAGGAGAAGGGCCTCACCGTCGAGGTGATCTTCGCCGACCACCAGAACAAGGCCGACGTGGGCTCGCAGATCGCCAACAAGTGGTACGACTCGGAAGGCGTGGACGTGATCGTCGACACGCCCAACTCCGGCGTGGCCCTCGCCGTGAACCAGATCACCAAGGACAAGAAGAAGGTATTCATCAACTCCGGCGCCGCGTCCTCGGACCTCACCGGCAAGGCGTGCTCGCCGAACACCGTGCACTGGACCTACGACACCTGGATGCTCGCCAACGGCACCGGCAAGGCGATCGTGAAGACCGGCGGCGATAGCTGGTTCTTCATCACCGCAGATTACGCCTTCGGCCACGCCCTCGAGCGCGACACCGAGGCGGTGGTCCTCAAGAACAACGGCAAGGTCATCGGCAAGGTGCGCGCGCCGATCAACACCCAGGACTTCTCGTCCTTCCTGCTGCAGGCGCAGGCGTCCAAGGCCAAGATCGTCGGCCTCGCCAACGCCGGCGGCGATACCGTCAACTCGATCAAGCAGGCGGCCGAGTTCGGCATCGTCAAGGGCGGCCAGAACCTGGCCGGGCTGCTGGTGTTCCTTACCGACGTCCATGGCCTGGGGCTGGAGAAGGCGCAGGGGCTCATCTTCACCGAGACCTTCTACTGGGATCTCAACGACCAGACGCGCGCCTTCACCAAGCGCTTCGCGGCGGCCAACGGCGGCAAGTACCCGACGATGGTCCACGCGGGCGTCTACGCGGGCGTGCTGCATTACCTGAAGGCGGTCGCGGCGCTGAAGAGCGACGAGGGCACCGCGGTGGTCGAGCAGATGAAGAAGATGCCGACCGACGATCCGCTGTTCGGCAAGGGCGAGATCCGCGTCGACGGCCGCAAGACCCACCCGGCGTACCTGGTGGAAGTGAAAAAGCCCTCGGAGTCGAAGGGCCCGTACGATTACTACAAGGTGCGCGCGACCATCCCGGCGAACGAGGCGTTCCGCCCGCTCGCCGATGGTGATTGCCCGTTGGTCAAAAAAGGCTGACAAAGTGAAATGCTCGTCGCCCCGGCGTCGGCCGGTGCCCAATCTGCTTCTGATGCATTGGGCCCCGGCCTGCGCCGGGGCGACGGGATTGTCGTCATGAGCGAAATCTTCGGCGTCCCCACCCAGGCCCTCTTCGGCCAGCTCCTCATCGGGCTGATCAACGGGTCGTTCTACGCGCTGCTGTCGCTCGGGCTCGCGGTGATCTTCGGGCTGCTGAACATCATCAACTTCACCCACGGCGCGCAGTACATGATGGGCGCGTTCGTGGCGTACTTCCTGCTGAACAAGTGGGGCATCGGCTACTGGTGGGCGCTCGCCATCGTGCCGCTGGCGATGGGCGCCTTCGGCGTCGTGATCGAGCGCCTGATGCTCTCGCGCCTCTACAAGCTGGACCACCTCTACGGCCTGCTGCTCACCTTCGGCCTCGCGCTCATCATCGAGGGCATCTTCCGGCAGCAGTTCGGCTCGTCGGGCCAGCCGTACCCGATCCCCAAGGAGCTCTCCGGCGGCACCAACCTCGGCTTCATGTTCCTGCCCAATTACCGCGCGTGGGTGATCGTCTCCTCGCTCGTGATCTGCCTCGGCACCTGGTTCATGATCGAGCGCACCAAGCTCGGCGCCTACCTGCGCGCCGCGACCGAGAACCCGGCGATGGTGCAGGCCTTCGGCGTCAACGTGCCGCGCATGATCACGCTCACCTACGGGTTCGGCGTGGCGCTCGCGGCGCTGGCGGGCGTGTTTGCCGCACCCATCTACCAGGTGGCTCCGCAGATGGGCTCGTCGCTCATCATCGTGGTGTTCGCGGTGGTGGTGATCGGCGGCATGGGCTCGATCCTGGGATCGATCATCACCGGCTTCGGCCTCGGCATCATCGAGGGCCTCACCAAGGTTTTCTATCCCGAGGCCTCGAACACGGTGATCTTCGTCATCATGGCCATCGTCCTCATGATCCGCCCGCAGGGGCTCTTCGGACAGCGCTAGGACGATGACCCAACCCACCGAACACCACAGCACCACCATCCAGGATCCGGTGTGGGAGGCGCGCTATCACCGCAACGGATTCGTGGTGCTGTTCGCGATCCTGCTGGTGGCGCCGTTCGTCGTCTATCCGGTGTTCCTGATGAAGGCGCTCTGCTTCGCCCTCTTCGCCTGCGCGTTCAACCTGCTGCTCGGCTTCGGCGGCCTGCTGTCGTTCGGGCACGCGATGTTCCTTGGCCTCGCCGGTTACCTCTCGGCGCACGCGGCGAAGGTCTGGGGGATGCCGACCGAGCTCGCGATCCTCGCCGGCATGGGCACCGCGACGGTGCTCGGGTTCCTGGTGGGCCTGCTCGCCCTCCGCCGCCAGCGCATCTATTTCGCGATGGTGACCCTCGCGCTCGCGCAGATGGTGTTCTTCTTCTGCCTGCAGGCGCCGTTCACCGGCGGCGAGGACGGCATCCAGTCGGTGCCGCGCGGCAAGGCCTTCGGCATCCTTGACCTCACCGACAACCGCGTGATGTATTTCTATGTGCTCGCCATCTTCGCGGCGGGTTTCCTGCTCATCTATCGCATCATCCACTCGCCCTTCGGCCAGGTGCTGAAGGCGATCCGCGACAACGAGCCGCGCGCGATCTCGCTCGGCTACCGCACGGAGCGCTACAAGCTCGCCGCCTTCGTGATGTCGGCCTCGCTCGCCGGGCTGGCGGGCGCCACCAAGGCGATCGTGTTCCAGCTCGCCTCGCTCACCGATGTGCACTGGAGCATGTCGGGCGAGGTGGTGCTGATGACGCTCCTGGGCGGCATGGGCACCATCTTCGGGCCGGTCGCGGGCGCTTTCGTGATCGCCGCCATGGAGAGCTACCTGTCGGACCTCGGCGCCTGGGTGACGATCTCGCAGGGCATCATCTTCGTGGTCTGCGTGCTCGCGTTCCGGCGTGGCATCGTGGGCGAGCTCGAGGCATTCCTGCGCCGCCGGCGCAAGCCCTGACCAGCGCTCGCTAGCTGATTTTCGCGGCGTGCGCTGCTTCCTCCCACCCCTGGGGGTGAGGTTCAAGGTCAGCGCGAATCATCTCCAGTG
>JBKJTM010000008.1:0-4066 GCA_046590805.1 Usitatibacter sp. | reverse complement strand
CCACCGAGCCGGCCAAGGCCGCCGCCTGACGCCGACTCCCTCCCTTTTCCTTCAGGGAGACGGTTCCAGCAACCTCGGCGCCACGTCCTTCAGGTCGATCCGATACCGCAGTCCCGGCGTGCCGCCATGATGCGGCGTCCGCACGAAGCGCTCCACGAGCACGCCGCCATTCTTCTCGATCACCCGCTGCGATGGCACGTTCTCGGGATTGGTCGTGATGTGCACGCGGCCGAGGCCCTCGGCGCGCGCATGGCCGAGCATCTGCGCGAGCGCCGCCGCCGCGTAGCCTCGCCGGCGCTTCCAGGGCACCACCGCGTACCCGATATGGCCCAGCACGTACTCGGGCAGCTCGTCGCTCCCGCGCTGCCAGCGCAGGCCGATGCTGCCGCAGAACTCGCCGTCCCACATCCACAGCACGTAGCCGGGCAACCGCGCCACCATCGAGCCGTCGGGCAGCTTGATGGGCGCGCCGCGGGCCTCGCGGTCCACCTGGGCGGCGACGAACGCCGGCCCGTCCTTCGCGATGGCCGCGAGCTGGTCGATCCGGGCCTGCTCCGGTTGCTCGTTGCTGGGCGACCAGCCGCGCCGCAGCGCCTCGACGTACTGGCCGAGCGCCGCGGCGGTGGGCGCGATGATCCGCAATGGCTCGCTAATGGAGCCTCCTGTCAGAGCAACGCGTCCTCGATCGCGAGCACGCTGTCCGCGCCTCGCATCGTCGCGGAGCACAGGCCCATCGCCTGCGCGAGGATGTGGTCGCCGTAGAAGCGCGCGGTGAGGACCTTGCCGCGCAGGAACGCCGCGTCGCCCTCGCCCGCCTCCATCTGCCGCGCGGCAATCTGCGCCGAGCGCGCCAGCATCCAGCCGCCGCAGGTGATTCCCATCAGCTTGAGGTAGTAAACCGAGCCCGCGGCGACCGCCGCCGGATTGGCGGGATAGGTCTCGACGATCCACAGCGTCGCCTCCTTCAGCTGCGATACCGCCGAGGAGAACCGGTCGGCGATCGAGGCGAGGTGCACGTTCCTGCCCGCCGGAAGCTCGCGCGCCAGGGCCTCCATCTGCTCGATCAGCCCCAACACCGTCCTGCCCTGCTCGCGCCCGACCTTGCGACCGACGAGATCGTTCGCCTGGATGCCGGTGGTGCCCTCGTAGATGGTGGTGATGCGGGCGTCGCGCAGGTATTGCGCGGCGCCGGTCTCCTCGATGAACCCCATGCCGCCGTGCACCTGGATGCCCAGTGAGGCCACGTCGATGCCGTTCTCGGTGGACCAGCCCTTCACCACCGGGATCAGCAGGTCGACCATCGCCTGGCAGCGCTTGCGCTCCGCCTCGTCGCCGTGATGGCGCGCGCGGTCGAGGAGCGCGGAGGTCCAGTAGGCGAGCGCGCGCATCGCCTCGGTGAGCGACTTCATCGTGAGCAGCATTCGCTTCACGTCCGGGTGCTGGACGATGGGAGAAGTCCTGGCGCCGCTGCCACCGATCACGCGGCCCTGCATGCGCTCGCGCGACCATGCGAGCGCGCGCTGGTAGGCACGCTCCGCCACCGAAACGCCCTCGAGCCCGACGGACAGGCGGGCGGCATTCATCATGATGAACATGTACTCGAGGCCGCGGTGCGGTTCGCCCACGATGTGGCCCACGGCGCCGTCGCGCTCCCCGTAGGCCATGACCGCCGTCGGGCTCGCGTGGATGCCGAGCTTGTGCTCGATCGAGACGCACTTCACGTCGTTCCTCGCGCCGGGAGTGCCGTCGGCGTTCGGGATGAATTTCGGCACCACGAAGAGCGAGATGCCCTTCACGCCCTCGGGCGCGCCGTCGATACGCGCCAAGACCAAATGAATGATGTTCTCGGTGTAGTCGTGCTCGCCGTAGGTGATGAAGATCTTCTGGCCCTTGAGGCGATAGCTGCCGTCGCTCTGCGGCGTCGCCTTGGTGCGCACCAGCGAGAGGTCGCTCCCGGCCTGCGGCTCGGTGAGGTTCATCGTGCCGGTCCACTCGCCGGAGATCATCTTCGGCAGGTAGGCCTTGCGCAGCGAATCGGGGCCCACGTGGTGGATCGCCTCGATCGCCCCCTGGGTGAGCATCGGGCAGAGCTTGAACGCGAGGTTCGCCGAGCCCCACATCTCCTCGACCGGCGTAGCGACGAGGTGCGGCAGGCCCTGGCCGCCGAAATCCGTCGGCGCGAGGATGTTGTTCCAGCCGGCCTGGATGAACTGGTGGTACGCGTCCTTGAAGCCCTCAGGCATGGTGACCGCGGTGTCCTTGAACTTCGCGCCCGCGCGGTCGCCGGTGGCGTTGAGCGGCGAGAGCACCTCGCCCGCGAGCTTGGAGGCTTCCTCGAGGATCGCGTCGACCACATCGTCGGTCACGTCCTCCCATCCCGGCATCTGGTTCACCTGGTCCAGGCCGACCACGTGCTTCAGCACGAACTGCATGTCTTTCAGCGGTGCTTGGTATTCGGCCAAGGTCTCCTCCCCTGTCACCCCGGCGAAGGCCGGGGCCCAATTAGGTACCGGCCTTCGCCGGTACGACGATCAAAGCTTTTCGGTGAGCTCCGGCACGATCTGGAACAAGTCGCCCACCAGACCGTAGTCGGCGACCTGAAAGATCGGCGCCTCGGGATCCTTGTTGATCGCGACGATCACCTTGCTGTCCTTCATGCCCGCCAGGTGCTGGATCGCGCCGGAGATTCCGACCGCGACGTACAGCTCCGGCGCCACGATCTTTCCGGTCTGCCCCACCTGGTAGTCGTTCGGGCAATAGCCGGAGTCGACCGCCGCGCGCGAGGCGCCGAGCGCCGCGCCCAGCTTGTCGGCCAGCGCCTCGACCAGCTTGAAGTTCTCGCCGCTCGCGAGGCCGCGCCCGCCGGAGACCACGCGGCGTGCCCCGCCCAGCTCCGGGCGCGCGGACCGGGTGAGCTCCTGCGAGAGGACTTTCGACTGGCCCTTGTCGGGACCGGCGGCCGTGGTCTCGACGGGCGCGGAACCGGTGGCGGGCGCCGGGTCGAAGCCCGTGGCGCGCACCGTGACGACCTTGATGGCATCGGCGCTCTGCACGGTGGCGAAGGCATTGCCGGCGTAGATCGGGGGCACGAACGTGTCGGCCGACCCGACCGCGCTGATCTCGGAGACCTGCGCCACGTCGAGGAGCGCCGCGACGCGCGGCATGAAGTTCTTGCCGAAGGCCGAGGCGCTGGCGACGATGTGCGAGTACGCCTTCGCCATCGGCACCACCAGGGCGGCGTAGTTCTCGGGCAGGCCGCCGTCATAGTGCGCGGCGTCGACGTGCAGGACCTTGCTCACGCCGGCAAGCTTCGCGGCGGCTTCGGCGGCGGCTTTCGAATCCGAGCCCGCGACCAGCACGTGCACGTCGCCCGCCATTTTCGCGGCGGCAGTGACCGCGTTGGCGGTGCCGCCTTTGAGCGAGGTCTTGTCGTGTTCGGCTATTACGAGTGCGGTCATGTTGTTGCCCCGGCGAAGGCCGGGGCCCAATGAGGTGGAATTGGATCCCGGCCTTTCACCGGGATGATCCGACTACTGCCCCGGGGCATCGTCAGATCACTTTCGCTTCATTCTTGAGCTTGTCGAGCAGCTCGGCCACGTCCTTCACCATCACCCCGCTCTTGCGCTTGCCCGGCTCCACCACCTTGAGCGTCTTCAATCGCGGGGTGACGTCGACGCCGAGGTCCGCTGGCTTCAGCACCTCCATCGGCTTTTTCTTCGCCTTCATGATGTTGGGGAGCGTCGCGTAGCGCGGCGTGTTGAGGCGCAGGTCGGTGGTCACGACCGCGGGCATCTTCACTTCCACGGTCTCGAGGCCGCCATCGATCTCGCGCGTCACGCGCGCCACCCCCTCGCCCATCTCGACCTTGCTCGCGAAAGCCGCCTGCGGCCAGTCGAGGAGCGCGGCGAGCATCTGGCCCGTCTGGTTGGCGTCGTCGTCGATCGCCTGCTTGCCGAGGATCACGAGGCCCGGCGACTCCTTGTCGGCCACGGCCTGGAGGAGCATGGCGACCGCGAGCGGCAGCAGCTCCGCGTCGGACTCGACCAGGATCGCGCGGTCAGCGCCC
>JBKJTM010000283.1:0-2550 GCA_046590805.1 Usitatibacter sp. | reverse complement strand
CGGTTTCCAAGGCGGGCTCGGGCACCGTCACCTCGAGTCCAGCGGGAATCGCCTGCGGCGCGACCTGCGCCGGCACTTTTGCAAGCGGCACGAGTGTCACGTTGAGCGCAACGGCGGCAAGCGGCTCGGTGTTCTCCGGCTGGTCCGGCGGCGGATGCACCGGCACCGGCACCTGCAGCGTCACGTTGAGCGCAGCCACCACCGTGACGGCGACCTTCACCGTCGCGACCGCGATCCCGCGCATGGTCAACATCGCGACGCGCATGCAGGTGCTGACGGGCGAGAACGTGATGATCGGCGGCTTCATCATCGGCGGCTCGCAGGCCAAGACCGTCGTGGTGCGCGCACGCGGCCCGTCGCTCACCGCGCTCGGCGTGCCGGGCGCGCTCGCCAATCCGGTGCTGCAGCTCTTCTCGGGCCAGACCCAGATCGGGATCAACGACAACTTCGGCGAGGCCGCCAACGCGGCCGCCCTGCAGGCGAGCGGCTTCGCCCCTTCGAACGCGCTCGAATCCGCAATCCTCGCGACCCTCGCGCCCGGCGCCTACACCGCGATCGTCTCGGGCGCGGGCGGTGGCACCGGCGTCGGCATCGTCGAGGTGTTCGAGGTCGACCTTCCCGAGGTGCCCCTGATCAACATCGCGACCCGCGGCCAGGTCCTCACCGGGAGCGACGTGATGATCGGCGGCTTCATCATCCAGGGGGGCGGCCCGCAGACGGTGGTGGTGCGCGCTCGCGGTCCGTCGCTGGCCGCGGCCGGAGTCGCCAGCCCGCTTGCGAATCCAGTGCTGCAGCTCTTCTCCGGCCAGACGCAGATCGCCATCAACGACAACTGGGAAACGGCGGCCAATGCGGCCACCCTCCTCGCGAGCGGCTTCGCGCCCGCCAGCTCGCTCGAGTCGGCGATCCTCATCACGCTCAACCCGGGCGCGTACACCGCCATCGTCACGGGTGCCGGCGGTGGCACCGGGGTGGGCATCGTCGAGGTGTTCGCGCGATGACCAGAACGGGGTGAGGCTCTGGTAAAATGCAGTCCTCTTCCGGGTCGTTAGCTCAGCGGTAGAGCACTGCCTTCACACGGCAGGGGCCACTGGTTCGATCCCAGTACGACCCACCAATTTCAAATCCGCCCATCACCCTGGCCAGGCGCGGTCGCTCAATGACCACATCGGGAAAGCCGCGAAGGTCCAGGTCGCGGCAGTGGTCGCTCCGCTTGCTCGGGGAACCCGCGCTCGTCTCGCCCGATGGCAACGAGCACCTCCTCGAGCCGCGCGCCGCCGCCCTGCTCGCGCTCGCCGCGCTGGAGCCGGGCGCCACCCGAAGGCGCCTTGCGGCAATTCTCTGGCCGGACTCGGAGCCGGCGAACGCCCGCCAGGCCCTTCGCCAGCAGCTGTTGCGCCTGCGAAAGCTGGGTGGAGGCGAGCTGCTCGAGGGGCGGGACACGCTGAAGCTCGCCGACCATGTGAAAAGCGATCTAGGCATTGGCGCGGGTGACGGCACGCTGCTGGGATCCTTCGACTATGGAGAGGGGGACGAGCTTGCCGGCTGGGTTGCGCGTGAACGCGAGCGGCTGCATCGCGGAACGGCGGATCGGCTCGGAGAGTTGCTCGCGCAGGCCGAGGCCGCGGGCGACCTTGCCGGTGCGTTGCCGGTCGCGCAGCAGCTGTTGGCGGCCGACCCGAATAGCGAGCGCAGCCATCGCAACCTGATGCGGCTGCACTACCTGCGCGGCGACGTGGGGCTGGCGAAGGCCGCCTACGAGCGGCTGCGCGCGATGCTGGAACGCGAGTTCGCGGCCGTGCCCTCGGCCGAGACCGATCAGCTCGCGCGCACCATTCGCGCCGCGCGCGCGGCGCCGCGCGCCGGCGCAGTGGCGGTCGCGCCGCCCTCCGTCCTGCGTCCGCCGAGGCTCATCGGCCGTGAGCACGAGTGGCGTGCCCTCGAAGCCTGCTGGAGCGCGCTGGCGGCGGCGATCGTCACCGGCGTCGGCGGCCTGGGCAAGACGCGGCTGGTCACGGACTTCGCCGCCACTCGCGGCGAGGTGGCCGCGGTCGCGGCTCGTCCGGGCGACGCATTCGCCCCGTACTCCCTGCTGTCGCGCCTGGCGCGGACGCTGGTGCGTCGGGTAGGAACGCAGATGCCGCAGGGCCTGGGCGGCGAGGTGGCGCGCCTGCTTCCCGAGCCGGGCAGGGCCGAGCCGGTGCGCGACGACGCCGATCGGGCGCGGCTGCTGCGGGCGATCGACGCCGTGCTGGAGCTTGCGACGGCGGGCGGTATCGCCGGCGTGGTGATCGAAGACCTGCACTACGCCGACGCGGCGACGCTCGAGGCGCTGCATGGAAGGATCCCGGTCGGCGGCCGGTTGCGCTGGATCCTCACCTGCCGCAACGATGAGCTGAGCGCCGAGGGGCGCGCGCTGTGCGACGCGCTCGTGTCCTCCGGCGCCGGCAGTGGGGTCGAGCTCGCCGCGCTCACTGAAGCGCACGTGGGTGAGCTGCTCGATTCACTGGACCTGCCGGGCTTCGCCGGCGCGAGCCTCGCCGCGGCGAT
>JBKJTM010000251.1:0-6674 GCA_046590805.1 Usitatibacter sp. | reverse complement strand
CGGTGTAGCGCGACCCTGGATGCACCAGGCGCACCCTGGTGATCGGCACTCCGCCTCGCTCCGTGCCGCGCTCGATGACAAGGCAGGGTTCGTTTGGCCGAATCTTCAGCAGGCGCGCCTCCCGCGCCGTGGGCAGGCTCGCCTCGATCGAATACTGCGCCTCCCATAGCGGCGCAACCTGGAGCAGGTATTGGGTCGGCGTGATCCGGGTGAAGTCGACGTTCAGGTAGTCCGGCGCCCAGGCGGGGTTCACGTAGCGATCCTCGCACTGCAGGGCGACGTGGTTCTCGAAGTGGACGATCAGAGTGTGAAATATCGGTGCGCCCACCGCCAGGCGCAACCTGGCGGCCAGGTCGGCGCCCGCGCGCTCGCGCTTCGCGATATGCACCTCCGCGTGGTGGCTGTGGCCGCGCGCGGTGATCTCCTCGTGAAGGTCGCGAATGCTCAATGTCGAGGACACGCGAAGCAGGTGCGCCGCGAACGTACCCACGCCCTGGAGGCGATCGACCAGCCCTTCGGATTGCAGCTCGCGAAGCGCCCGCGTCGCCGTCACGCGGCTCACGCCAAATTGGGACGCGAGCTCCGCCTCCGAGGGCATCAACGCCCCGGGCGGCCACTTTCCACCCGCCAGCCCATCCTTCAGAAACTCCTTGACGCGCGCATACAGCGCCACAGGCGGCCGGGTGCTCGCCGAGGCGGCCCTGATCTTGAGCGGCATGCGTAAAGGTTACTTGCATAGGCTTGCATAGACAAGTAAATTGAAGTCCCACGTCAGATGGAGCGTTGACAAGATCATGGCTATGAGACGAACAAGAACGGCGCTGGCTACTGGCGCACTCCTCCTTGTCAACAGCGCGATCGCCCAGCAATCCGGGCCCGCGACCGGTCAGCCTTCGGTGGTCGAGAGGGTCCAGGTCACGGGCAGCCGCATCAATCTCAAGCAGGAGCAGATCGCCGGCGTGGGGCCGGTCACGGTCATCGACAGCGACGCCATCCAGCGCTCGGGGGCGATCTCCGTCGAGACGCTGCTGCAGCGCCTGCCCGCGTCCGCCGGTTTCGCCGGCAACCAGACCAACGCCTACTGGACCAGCAATGGCTGGGGTACGGCACAGGTCAACCTGCGCGGCCTGGGCATCAACCGGACCCTGGTGCTGCTGAATGGCCGGCGTGTCGTGAACGGGGGCACCGGCGCGAACAGCTCGGTGGATCTCAGCATGATTCCCATCGCGCTGATCGACCGAATCGAAGTGCTGAAGGACGGCGCCTCGGCGGTGTATGGCGCCGACGCGGTCGCCGGCGTCGTGAACATCATCACCCGGGACGCCATGAACGGCGGCGAGGCGGCCGTTCGCTACGGCCAGACCACGCGCAGCGACGGCGCGGAGAGCAGTGCCGACCTGTCCTGGGGAATCACCGGCGGCAAGGGCTCGATGATGACGGCGATCAACTACGCGAAAGGCGCTCCCGTCTCCATGACCAGCCGCGCACCGTGCGGGCTCGGCGAGGTCGGCGGCGCGCTCGTATGCGTCAATAGTTCGGCGACGCTGGGCGGCCGCGCCCTGCTGGCCGACCGCACCCGCGTCAACTTCAACAACGTGCCGCAGCCCACGACCACGTTCCAGGTCTACTCTGCCTTGAGGGACAACTACAACGCCAACGAGTTTCTCAACGCCGTCAATTCAGTCGAACGCCTCGGCCTCTCCACGTTCGGAACACTGAACCTGAATGCGAAGACCCAGCTTTTCACCGAGCTGCTGTTCGCGCACCGGGAAACGGACCAGCTCGCCTCGCCTGCAACGCTGGGCGCGACCCGCGTCATCAACATTGCGGCGAACCACCCGACAAACCCCACGGGTCAGGCCCTGACGCTGGAACGGCGTCGCGTCGCTGAAGCGGGTCCGCGCATCTTCTTCCAGGAAACCGAGACCTTCCGGGTCCTGGGTGGCGTAAAAGGGACCATCGCTTCGAATTGGGATTGGACGGCGGCCTTCAACTGGGGCCGAAACACCGGCATCGATGGCGGGACGAACATCGCCAACCTCGACCGGGTCGACCTGACGCTGGACCGGTCGCGATGCAGCACGGCACCCGGCGCGGCCATCCCCTGCGGCAACTACCTTGGATACGGCAACATCTCGCCGGCGGTGCTGAACTACATCATGGCCACCACGCACGATACCGGCGGCAACGACCAGAAGAGCATTACCGCCAACGTGACCGGACAGTTGCTCGAGTTGCCTGCGGGGCCCCTGGGGTTCGCATCCGGCGTGGAGATTCGCAGGGAAAGCGGTTGGCGTGTCCCCGATCCGTTGATTGTCGCCGGCGTGGCAAACGCCAACCGTCAGGATCCGATCTCCGGGGATTACACCGCGCGTGAGATCTTCGCCGAGTTCTCCGTCCCGGTCCTGGCGCGCGTACCGTTCGCCCATTCGCTCAATCTCAACGCAGCGGGCCGTTACTCCGATTACAACCTGTTTGGATCCAAGAGCACCTACAAGGTCGGACTGGACTGGCAGGTGGTGCAAAGCGCGAAGATCCGCGCCAACTACTCGACTGCATTCCGCGTCCCCAGCATCCCGGAGCTGTTCGGCGGATTACGCCAGGGAAACCTGACGACGACGGACCCATGCAGCGGCTGGAGCAACCTGCCCGCGACCTCGGTTGTCGCCCAGAACTGCCGCGCCGCGGGTGTGCCGGTCGGGTACACGCAGCTCGGCAATACCGTCCTCACCACGTTGGGCGGCAACCTGCAACTGAGGCCGGAGGATGCCAAGACCCTCACGGTCGGCGCGGTCTTCACGCCGATCAAGGCGCTGACCCTGACCGTCGATTACTACAACGTCAAGATCAGCAATGCCATCCAGAGCGTGCCCGGATCGACGAAGCTGTCGGTCTGCTACAACACGCCGGCACTCGCCCATCTGTTCTGCAGCCCGACCAACTTCACGCGCAATACGGCCACTGGCGAGATCACCTACCTGTCCTCGATACCGGTCAACGCGGCGAGCGAACGCCTCTCTGGAGTCGACATTGGCGGGATCTACGACTTCAGGGTCGGCGGGTTCGCCACCACGATCGGCGTTGATGTCTCGCGGCTTTCGCGCTACGAGGTGGTGCCGTTTCCCGGTGCGAACGTGATCGTGTACACGGGAAGGACGACCGGGGGTCGCGGCACCTATTCCCAGTGGCGTGGGTTGGGGTCCGTGACGGTGGCGAGGGATGCATGGTCCGGCGCCTACGGGCTGCAGTACATCGGCGAGGCGACCGATATCAACGCGCCGCCGACCGCCATCGGGTACAAGGTCTCGGCGGTGGTCTACCAGTCGGTGCAGGTGAAATACTCGCTCAACAAGGCGCTGGACATTTCGGCCGGCGTCGACAATCTCTTCGACAAGCGCCCCCCCTACATGCCGAGCTACACGGATGGCAATACGGACACCATGACCTACGACCTGCTGGGCCGGCGCTGGCACGCGCGCGTCGCCTATCGCTTCTAGAGCACGGCCGGCGCCGCGAGCTGACGTTCGCGGCGCCTGCCAATCCCTTCTTTCACCCGCTCCAAAGGACGCTTACATGAAACTCGTCTTTTCCCTGCTGCTTCTCCTGGTCCCCCTCTGCGCCGGTGCCCACGGCGACAAGGCCCACGGCGCCGCCGAGGCGGCCAAGAAGGTGTTTCCCGAGAAGAAGGTTGTCCCGGCGACCGCGGTCACGCCGGAGTTCGTTCAACTCGCCAACAACGTGGAAGTCATTCCCAATATCGAAAACGCCGTGAAGCAGGTAGGCGTATTGACCCATGAGGGGATCTTCGGCCCGCTCATCTTCGCGGAACGGACGCGGGCATTTTTCATCGAGCTGAAACCCGGCATGTTCCTGGAGGAGCATCCGCACGACGCCGGCAGCCTGGTCTACACGGTGCGAGGGAAGTGGGTATTGGTCAGTGAAGGCAAACGGCAGGTGATGGAGGCGGGTGCGCTATTCCGCTTCGGTGACAAGATGCCCACGGGTTGGGAAGCGCCCTTTGCCGATGGCGCGTTGCTGCTGGTGGTGAAGTCGAAGGAAAAGGGAGCGGGGTATGAGCCCTTCATTGCCGGCCTGAAGAAGATGAAGGGTTCGCTCGACAAGGAGCGGGCGGGCGGCGCCAAGTTCTATTTCAATGAACTGAAACCGGATCACCCCGCGGTGGTGTTTGCGAGGAGCGTCAATCCGAAGTTCGATGACGTGCTGAAAATCCGCTACTGACGGGCTGCCGGGTCATGAAAAACCTGCCTGGTCTTCTCGCGACGGTGTTCCTGTGCAGCGGCGGCGCCCAGGCTTGGGCGGCAAGCCCGGGGCCCGCGGCTGCACAGGCCCGCGCCGTTGCCTGGAAGGTGATGGATACCGTGGACATCTCCGCCTTCAACAAGGATCTGGTGGCGGGGAAGCTCACGATGGATGTCGGGGTGTACTTCCCATCCAATCTCGACCCGGCCTTCAAGAAGGTGACGCTCGAGCGAATGCTGGAGAGCATCCAGTCGGCCAAGGGCATCTTCAAGCCGACGGATGTCCAGATCAACCTCCTGTGGGTGAAGACCGGCGAGGTGAACCCGGACCACCTCGCCATCCAGGCCAATGAGGTGCCAGGTGTCCCCGACACCGAGTACGTCAATACCTACCAGCACATGAGGAGGCATCCTTCCAGGCTCACGGCATTGGCCCGAGATGCATTTCAAAGCATCGTCGAACCTTCCAGGGACAATCCCCGGACGATCTACCTGGTCGTATTGCAGGAAGTCTTCTATCCGTTCCTCGAGGTGTCCGAGGGGCGCAACTGGACCATGAAGACGGTGAGGACCGGTGGATTGTCCTTTCCGACCTACTCGTACTACAACACCCTGCCTCCCGCCTTGCGGGGCGTCATCACGATCACCAACCTGTCCAGGCCCGATCGGTACCGCAAGACCGTGGCCCACGAGATCGGCCACAAGGTCATGAATGTCAGCCACGAGTACAAGACGACCAATCCCGCGCACGAGATTTTTGCCGAAGGCGGACTCATGCTGTACGGCAAGGGGGAAGACATTCCTTCCGGCAAGGAAGGCCGGTGGCACCTGGAGCGGCTTCGAATGTCTCCCTTCCTGTATCGCCTGGGCAGTGACGGCACGAAGGCGTGGAACGAGGACTACAAGGAGGGCGGTCATTACTACGATCCGCTCTATGGCGACAAGGTGATCCACTTCGAGGGCAAGTCGAAGATCGACGAGAGCTGGTAGGAGATTGCAATGAACGACCGCCTTGCCTGGACCCGCCACGCCGAGCGCGTGGTGCGCGCGCCGCGGGGAACGAAGCTCACCTGCCGGAGCTGGCTCACCGAAGCACCGTACCGAATGATCCAGAACAACCTGGACCCGGAGGTCGCGGAGCATCCCGAGGACCTCGTCGTCTACGGCGGCATCGGCCGTGCCGCCCGCAACTGGGAATGCTTCGACGCCATTCTCGAAACACTGAAGCGCCTGGGTGACGACGAGTCGCTCCTCATCCAGTCCGGGAAGCCCGTCGGCGTCTTCCAGACGCACCCCGACGCGCCGCGCGTGCTGCTCGCCAATTCCAACCTGGTACCGCATTGGGCGACGTGGGAGCACTTCCACGAGCTCGACCGCAAGGGCCTGATGATGTACGGGCAGATGACCGCGGGCTCGTGGATCTACATCGGCTCCCAGGGGATCGTGCAGGGCACCTACGAGACCTTCTTCTCGATGGCCGACAAGCACTTCGGCGGCGATCCCAAAGGGAAGTGGATCCTCACCGGAGGCCTGGGCGGGATGGGCGGCGCGCAGCCGCTCGCGGCGACGATGGCGGGCTTCTCGATGATCGCGGTGGAGTGCGACGAGTCGCGCATCGACTTCCGGCTGCGCTCGCGCTACGTGGACAGGAAGGCGACGACGATCGACGAGGCGCTGGCGCTGATCGAGGAGGCGAAGCGCGAGGGACGAGCGCTTTCGGTGGGATTGTTGGGCAATGCGGGCGAGGTGTTCCCCGAGCTGGTGGAGCGCAATGTGCTGCCGGACGCGGTCACCGACCAGACCTCCGCCCACGATCCGCTGAATGGTTATCTCCCCATCGGCTGGAAGATGGACGAGTGGAAGGCGCGGCGCGTATCCGAGCCCGCGGTGGTGGTCGGGGCGGCGAAGAAGTCGATGGCGGTGCAGGTGCGCGCGATGCTCGCGTTCCAGCAGCGCGGCGCGGCGGTCGTCGACTACGGCAACAACATCCGCCAGATGGCCAAGGACGAGGGCGTCGCGAACGCCTTTGACTTCCCCGGCTTTGTGCCCGCGTACATCCGGCCGCTCTTCTGCGAAGGCAAGGGCCCGTTCCGCTGGGTGGCGCTTTCCGGCGAGCCCGAGGACATCTACCGCACCGACGCCAGGGTGAAGGAGCTGATCCCGGGCGACGCGCACCTGCACAACTGGCTCGACATGGCGCGCGAGCGGATCGCATTCCAGGGCCTGCCGGCACGCATCTGCTGGGTCGGCGCTGCCGACCGCGCACGTCTCGGGCAAGCCTTCAACGACATGGTGGCCTCGGGCGCATTGAAGGCGCCGATCGTCATCGGCCGCGACCACCTCGACAGCGGCTCCGTGGCGAGCCCCAATCGGGAGACCGAGTCGATGCGCGATGGGTCCGATGCGGTGAGCGAT
>JBKJTM010000211.1:0-2800 GCA_046590805.1 Usitatibacter sp. | reverse complement strand
GTCGGTCAAATTGGACGAATACGCCAATGACAAGCTGGTGACGCGATGATGCGCGCCCTTTGGCGGCAGCGTTCAGAGCGCGAGCGCCTGTGGATCGCGCGCATCGCCGTCCTGCTCGGACTGGCCTTGCTGGTGGCGCTCTGGATGCAATCGGAGAAGACGCGCGAGCGCCTCGCGCTCGAGCTGCCTCAGCTGCGCGCCTCGATCGCCGCGCTCGAACGCGACGCCGAGGAAGTGAAGCGGCTGCGCGCCACGCCCGCCGCGGCGCCGGCCGCCACCTCCGCGCTCGCATCGCTGGCGACCAACGGCGGCGGCGTCCCGGGCGCGCAGATCGTGGTACTCGACGAGCGCCGCGTGCGGCTCACCGGAGCCGACGTCGCGTTCGCGACACTGCTCGAATGGCTGGGCAACGCGCGCGCCACCCATGGCATGCGCGTCGAGGCCGCGCGCCTCGAATCGCTTTCGCCCGGGCGCGTGCGCGCCGAGCTCACCCTCGCGCGCTCCTGACGCCATGCGCCTCACCACCCTCGCCGTAATCGGCACCGCGGCCTACGCGGCATTCCTCGTGGCCCTGATGCCGGCGAGCTACGTCGCGCGGCAGGTGCAGGAAGGCTCGCGCGGCGCGCTGCAGGTGCACGAGGCGAACGGGACGATCTGGAAGGGCACGGGGCGCGTCACCATCGCGACGCCCGCGGGCCCGCTCGCGCTCGAGCGCTTTACCTGGCGCTTCCTGCCCGGGCGCCTGCTCTCCGGCCGCCTGGGCTTCGAAGTCGAGGGCGAATCGCTGGGATTCGCCGGGCGTGGCGAGCTCGGACGCACGCTGGCCGCCTGGGAAGCGCGTGACGTCTCGCTCGCCGGCGAGGCCGCGGGCGCCGGGTCCTTCATGCCGTTGCTCGCCCACTGGCGGCCGCAGGGCAAGGTCGCCGTGCAGGCTTCGCACATCAGCTGGGACGAGCGCGAATTGCGCGGCGATGCGCGGCTCGAATGGCGCGCCGCGGCGCTGGCCCTCTCGGAAGTGCGCCCCCTGGGCTCCTACCGCGCGGAGCTGCGCGGCGACGGCGGCCCCGCGAAGGTGACCTTGCAGACGCTCGAAGGGGCGCTGCGCCTGTCCGGACAGGGGACGCTGGCACCCCCCTCGCGGCTGGTGTTCTCCGGCGAAGCGCGCGGGGAAGCCGCGCAGGCCGCACGCCTCGCCCCGCTCCTCGACCTCATCGGCCCGCCACGTGCCGACGGCTCGCGCGCTCTCGAATGGCGACTGCGCTGACGCCGCAGCCGTTCGTCCCGGCGAGGTGGCTTCGCAACCCGCACGTGCAGACGGTGTATGGCGCGCTCTTCGCGCCCGCGCCGCGCGTTGCGTTCCGGCGCGAGCGCTGGGACACTCCCGACGGCGACTTCGTGGACGTCGATCTCGTACCCGGGCCTTCCGGCACGCCGTGGGTGCACCTCTTCCACGGACTCGAGGGATCGTCGAACTCGCCCTACGCACGCATGTTGATGAAGCGCGTGGCCGATCGCGGCTGGTGCGGCAGCGTGCTGCACTTCCGCGGCTGCAGCGGCGAGCCCAACCGCCTGGCGCGCGCCTATCACTCCGGCGATACCGAGGAGGTGGACTGGTTCCTGCGCCGCCTGCGGGGAATGGCGGGCGACGTGCCGTTCTACGCGGCGGGCGTTTCCCTCGGCGGCAATGCGTTCACCAAGTGGCTCGGGATCGTGGGCGATGACGCCAAGCCCCTGGTTTCCGCCGCCGCCGCGATCTCGGCACCACTCGACCTCATGGCGGCAGGCGACGCGCTCGGCAAGGGATTCGGCCGCGCCTACTCGCGGCATTTCCTCACGACGCTGAAGCGCGGCGCATTGGAGCGCCTCGAGCGCTTCCCGGGCCTCTTCGACCGCGAGGCCGTGGTGCGCGCCCGCAGCCTGCGCGACTTCGACAACGTGGTCACCGCGCCGCTGCACGGCTTCCGCGACACCGACGACTACTGGACACGCGCGAGCGCCAAGCCGCACCTGGCTGGCATCCGCGTGCCTACGCTGATCCTCAACGCCCGCGACGACCCCTTCCTGCCGGAGTCCGCGCTGCCCTCGGAACGCGACGTCTCGCCTGCGGTCAAGTTAGAATTCCCCTCTCACGGCGGTCACGTGGGCTTCGTGACCGGCCCCTTTCCCGGCCACATCGAGTGGCTCCCGCAACGCCTCCTGCACTTCTTCGACCACTTGCAATGACCCAAATCGCAGCAGAGATCTTCAAGGCCTACGACATCCGCGGCATCGTCGACAAGACCCTCACCGAGGAGGGTTGCGAGCTGATCGGCCGCGCGCTGGCCACCATCGCGCACACCAAGGGCGTCACCCAGTTCGTCGTCGGCCGCGACGGCCGGCTTTCCGGACCGCGCCTTTCGAAAGCGCTCACGCGCGGGCTCACCGCGGGCGGCATGGACGTGATCGATATCGGCGTGGTCGCGACCCCGATGGTCTATTTCGCCACCTACCTCTTCGAAACCGGCAGCGGCGTGATGGTCACCGGCAGCCACAACCCGCCCGACTACAACGGCCTCAAGATGATGCTGGCGGGGGACACGCTCGCCGCCGAGTCGATCCAGGACCTGCGGCGTGTGGTGGAGAGCGGGAAGTTCGTCGCCCCGGCGAAGGCCGGGGCCCAATCCCAGGCCGACGTCTCCGCGCCTTACCTCGACCGCATCACCTCCGGCGTGAAGGTCGAGCGGCCGATGACCATCGCGGTCGATTGCGGCAACGGCTCGCCGGGCGCGTTCGCCCCCGAGCTCTTCCGCCGCCTCGGCTG
>JBKJTM010000399.1:0-7379 GCA_046590805.1 Usitatibacter sp. | reverse complement strand
CGGTCGCAGAAGCGCGGCGGGCGCGGCAAGCAAGCCACCGCCACCAAGGAAGACGACTTCATCGAGAAGCTCTTCATCGCGAATACGCACAACTACGTGCTGTGCTTCTCCGACAAGGGCAAGGTCTACTGGATCAAGGTCTACGAGGTTCCGCAGGGCAGCCGCACCAGCCGCGGCAAGCCGATCGTGAACCTGCTGAAGATGGACGAGGACGAGCGCATCAACGCGATCCTGCCGGTGAAGGAGTTCCGCGAGGACCGTTTCGTGTTCTTCGCGACGCAGGAAGGGGTGGTCAAGAAGACCGCGCTCGCCGACTTCTCGCGCCCGCGCCCCTCGGGGATCATCGCCGTGGACCTGGACGAGGGCGATTGCCTGGTGGGCGTGGCGATCACCGACGGCAAGCACGACGTGATGATGTTCTCCGACGAGGGCAAGGCGGTGCGCTTCGACGAGAACGACGTGCGCCCGATGGGACGCGGCGCGCGCGGGGTGCGCGGGATGAACCTCGCCAAGGGCGGCAGGGTGATCGCGCTGCTGGTGGCGGAGGACGAGACCCAGAGTGTCCTCACCGCCACCGAGAACGGCTACGGCAAGCGCACCGCGATCGTGGAGCACACGCGCCATGGCCGCGGCACCCAGGGGATGATCGCCATCCAGACCACCGAGAGGAACGGCAAGGTGGTCGCGGCGACCCTGGTGAAGCCCGACGACGAGATCATGCTGATCACCTCCGGCGGCGTGCTCATCCGCACGCGCGTGAACGAGATCCGCGAGATGAGCCGCTCTACCCAGGGTGTGACGCTCATCAACCTTGACGAGGGCGAGAAGCTCTCGGGCCTGCAGTGCATCATGGATCGCGACGACGAGAACAGCGAGAACGGCAGCGGCAGCGCGCCGAGCGCAAACGGCCCGCCCGCGGCCGAAAACAACGCAGAAGGGAACGGCGATGGCAGCGGCCCCGCACCACATTAAGCCCGCCGCGCGCATCTTCAACTTCGGCGCCGGCCCGGCGACGATGCCCGTGGAGGTGCTCGAGAAGGCCAAGTGGGAGCTCGTCAACTGGCACGAGGCGGGCATGTCGGTGATGGAGATGAGCCATCGCGGCAAGGAGTTCACCGCCATCGCCGCCGAGGCCGAGGCGGACCTGCGCAAGCTCGCCAGCATTCCCGCCAATTACAAGGTCCTCTTCCTCCAGGGCGGGGCGACGCTGCACTTCTCGGCGGTGCCGATGAACCTGTTGCGTGGCAAGCGCCGCGCCGATTTCGTGAACACCGGCGAATGGTCGAAGAAGGCGATCGCGGAATTCAGGAAGTTCGGCGAGCCGCACGTCGCCGCTTCCAGCGAGGACCGCAACTTCACTTGCGTGCCCAGGCAGGCCACCTGGAAGCTGTCTCCGGAGGCGGCCTACGTGCACGTCTGCACCAACGAGACCATCGGCGGCGTCGAGTACCACTTCACGCCCGACACGGGCGGGGTGCCGCTGGTCGCGGACATGTCCTCCCACATCCTGTCGCGGCCGCTGGACGTTACGCGCTACGGCCTCATCTACGCCGGCGCGCAGAAGAACATCGGCCCCGCGGGCCTGGTGGTGGTGATCGTGCGCGAGGACCTGCTCGGCCAGGCGATGAAGGAGACTCCCAACGTCCTCGACTACGCGCAGATGGCGGCGAGCGATTCCATGCTCAACACGCCCCCCACCTTCTCGCTCTACCTCGCCGGCCTCACCTTCAAGTGGCTGCTGGACAAGGGCGGCCTGGGCGGCATCGAGCAGGCGAACATCCGCAAGGCCGGCATCCTCTACGAGTACCTCGACGCGCAGGACTTCTATTCCAACCCGGTGGCGAAGGAGGATCGCTCGCGCATGAACGTGCCGTTCCGCCTGCGCGACGACAAGCTCGACGCGCCCTTCCTCGCCGAGGCGGAGGCGCTTGGCCTGTCGCAGCTGAAGGGCCACCGCTCGGTGGGCGGCATGCGCGCCTCGATCTACAACGCGATGCCGGTCGAGGGCGTGATAGCGCTGGTCGAGTTCATGGAAGAGTTCCGGAAGCGCCACGCGTAGCGCGGCCATGGGCGCCGCCAGCTTCCGCATCGCCGTGTTGAACTCGATCTCGTCGCGCGGGCTCGAACGCTTCCCGGCCGAGAGCTACTTGGTGGCGAAGTCCATGGCCGAGCCCGACGCGATCCTGCTGCGCTCGCAGGTGCTGGCGGAAGGCGACATTCCCCGGACGGTGAAGGCGATCGCGCGCGCCGGCGCCGGGGTGAACAACATCCCGGTCGATGCGATGACGCGGCGCGGAGTACCGGTCTTCAACGCGCCCGGCGCGAACGCGAACGCGGTGAAGGAGCTGGTGCTGGGCGCGATCCTCGCCGCCTCCCGCAACCTGGTGCCCGCGGCGGCCTACGTCGCGGGCCTTGCGCCCGGTGCCGACTTCGAAAAGCGCGTCGAGGAGGGCAAGAAGCAGTTCGCCGGGCACGAGCTCCCGGGACGCACGCTCGGCGTCATCGGCCTGGGCGCGATCGGCGGCCTGGTTGCCGACACCGCGATCAAGCTCGGCATGAAGGTCATGGGCTACGACCCCGAGATCACCGTCGAGAACGCGTGGCGGCTGCCCTCCGCGGTGCGCAAGGCGCACTCGATCGAGGAGGTGTTGCGCGGCTCCGACTACGTGAGCCTGCACGTGCCGCTGGTGGAGGCGACGCGCAACCTGGTCGATGCGGGCCGCCTGGCGGGCGCGCGGCGCGGGATGGTGCTCCTCAATTTTTCGCGCGAGGGGATCGTCGACGAGGACGCGGTGCTGCATTCGATCGCGGAAAAGCGCCTGCGCAAGTACGTGACGGATTTTCCCAGCGAGAAGCTGCAGGGCAATCCCGCGGTGCTGGCGCTTCCCCACCTCGGCGCCTCCACCGAGGAGGCGGAGGAGAACTGCGCGATGATGGTGGTGGACCAGCTGCGCGAATTCCTCGAGCAGGGAACGATCCGCAACTCGGTCAACTTTCCCTCGGTGGAGATGGCGCGCGAATCGCCGCACCGCATCGCGATCGTGAACGCCAACGTGCCCAACATGCTCGGACAGATTTCGACTACGATGGCGCAAGCTGGCCTCAACATCCACAACATGGTCAACAAATCGCGCGGCGAGATGGCGTACACGCTGGTAGATCTCGACAGCGCCGCCGCGCCGGAAGTGATCTCCCGCATCGCCGCCATCCCCGGCGTGCTCGCGATCCGCGCGATCGCCGGGCTCGCCGGATGAGCGCCGAAGAGCTGCAGCGCCTGCGCGAATCGATCGATCGCGTCGACGACGACATCCTGAAGATGCTGAACGAGCGCGCGCGCCTCGCGCGCGCCGTGGGTTCGCTGAAGGTGGGGCAGGCGTATCGCCCCGAGCGCGAGGCGCAGGTGCTGCGCCGCATCAAGGAGCGCAACCCCGGCCCGCTTTCGGGCGAGACGGTGGCGCTCCTTTTTCGCGAGATCATGTCGGCCTGCCTCGCGGTGGAGCGTCCGATCACCGTCGCCTACCTCGGCCCGCGCGGCACGTTCAGCGAGCGCGCGGTGGTCAAGCACTTCGGGCTCGCGGCCGAGGCGATGGCGTCGGCCTCGATCGACGAGGTGTTCCGCTCGGTCGAATCGGGCGCGGCGGACTTCGGCGTGGTGCCGGTGGAGAACTCCACCGAGGGCGCGGTCGGGCGCTCGCTCGACCTCATGCCGCAGACGCCGATGAAGGTGTGCGGCGAGGTGATCGTGCGCATCCATCATTTCCTGATGGCCACGGCTCCGCCCAAGGACCTCGCGGAAATCAAGCGCGTGTTCTCGCACGGCCAGTCGCTCGGGCAGTGCCACGAGTGGCTGAACACCAACCTGCCGCACGCCGAGCGCGTGGCGGTGGCGAGCAACGCGGAGGCGGCTCGGCGCGCGGCCGAGGAGGACAATTCGGCGGCGGTCGCGGGCGAGATGGCGGCGGAGCACTACGGCCTCACGATCCTCGCCGCGAACATCGAGGACGAGCCCAACAACACCACGCGCTTCCTGATCCTCGGCGACTACCGGCCGGCGGCCTCGGGACGCGACAAGACCTCCCTCATCCTCTCCGCACGCAATCGCGCCGGTGCCGTCTACGAGATGCTCACGCCCTTCGCCACGCGCGGCGTGTCGATGACCAAGTTCGAGTCGCGTCCCTCGCGCGTCGCCTTGTGGGAATACCTTTTCTTCGTCGACATCGAGGGGCATCGGGACGATCTCCCGGTCGCCGAGGCGCTGGAGGAGGTGGGCCGCATCGCGGGCTACATCAAGGTCCTCGGCAGCTACCCCGTGGCGGTGCTGTGAGTGCCAGGGGCGAGGGGCGAGGCGCCAGGGGCGAGAAGGTCTTCGATATCAGGCAGGTCGCCCCGGAGAATGTGCGGGCCATCGCTCCCTATGTTCCCGGCAAGCCGATCGGCGAGACCGCACGCGAGCTCGGCATCCCGGAGTCGCGCATCCTCAAGATGGCCTCGAACGAGAATCCGCTCGGAGCCTCGCCCAAGGCGTTGGCGGCGATCCGCGGCGCGCTCGAGGAGCTGCATTACTACCCCGACGGCAGCGGCTTCGAGCTGAAGCGCGTGCTGTCGGAGAAGCTCGGCGTGCAACCCGCGCAGATCGTCCTCGGCAACGGCTCCAATGACGTGCTCGAGCTCACCGCGCGCGCGTTCCTGCGGCCGGGCGACTCCGCGGTGTACTCGCGCCACGCATTCATGGTCTATCCCCTGGTGATCCAGGCGATCGGCGCGAGGCATGTCGAGGTCGCGACGAAGGAATACGGCACCGATCTCGATGCGCTCGCCGCGGCGGTGGGCGAGGACACGCGCATGGTGTTCGTCGCCAACCCCAACAATCCGACCGGCACGTTCAACGCGTGGGCCGACGTGGCCCGATTCGTGGAGCGCATCCCGGCGAACGTGCTGGTGGTCCTCGACGAGGCCTACGGCGAGTATCTGCCCGACGCGTTGGTCTCGCCTACCCCCGGCTGGCTCGATCGCTTTCCCAACCTCGTCATCTCGCGCACGCTTTCGAAGGCCTTCGGCCTGGCGGGATTGCGCGTGGGCTACGGGCTCGCGCATCCGCAGGTCGCGGAGGTGATGAATCGCGTCCGCCAGCCCTTCAACGTGAACCACCTCGCCATGGTGGCCGCGTGCGCGGCGCTGGGCGACGACGAGTTCATCGCGCGCAGCCGCAAGGTGAACGCCGACGGCCTCGCGCAACTTGCAGCCGGCTTCGAACGCCTCGGGCTCGAATACATCCCCTCGCAGGGCAACTTCATCACCGTGCGCGTGGGCCCGGCCCAGACGATCTACGAGTCGCTGCTCGGCGAGGGCGTGATCGTGCGGCCGATCGCCGGCTACGGCATGCCCGAGCACCTGCGCATCACCGTGGGCCTGGCAGAGCACAACGAGCGGTTCCTCGCGGCCCTCGAGCGGGCGCTCGGCAAGGTCTCCGCGCGCGCATGAAGCGCCTGAAGAAGGTGGCGGTTGTCGGCGTTGGCCTCATCGGCGGCTCCTTCGCCATGGGCCTGCGGCGCGCCGGGGCCGTCGCCTCGATCATCGGCGTGGACCGCGATGCCGCGGCGCTCGAGCGCGCCGTCGAGCTGGGCGTGATTGACACCGCGGCCGAATCAGCCTCCGAGGCCGCGCGCGGGGCGGACCTGGTGGTGGTCGCGGTTCCGGTCCGGGCCATCGGCCCCGTGCTTCACGATGTGGCGCTCGCGATGGATGCCGCGACCGTGGTGACGGACGTGGGCAGCACCAAGACCGACGTCGTGCGCACGGCACGCGAAGAGCTGCGCGGTTACTTCCCGCGCTTCGTCGCCGGCCACCCGATCGCGGGGCGCGAGGCGAGCGGCGTCGATGCCGCGACCGCGGATCTCTTCAAGGGCGCGCGCGTGGTGCTCACGGCCGAGCCCGATACTGCCGCCGATGCGGTCGAGCTGGTGCGCGGCGCGTGGGAGGCGATCGGCTCGCGCGTGTCGCTGCTCGCGGCAGTGGACCACGACCGCATCTTCGCCGCGGTAAGCCACCTGCCGCACCTGCTTTCGTTCGCGCTGGTCTCCGAGATCGCGGAGCGCGCCGATGCCGCCGAGCTCTTCGGCTTCGCCGCCGGAGGATTCCGCGACTTCACGCGCATCGCCGCCAGCTCGCCGGAGATGTGGCGCGACATCGCGCTGCAGAATCGCGCCGCATTGCTGGAGGAGCTCGACCGCTACGGCGCGCGCCTCGCCGTCTTTCGCGAGCTGATCGAGAAGGGCGATGGCCCCGGGCTGCAGCGGCTGATGACGGAAGCGCGCAGCGCCCGCCACGCGTGGGCTTCGGCACCGCGCCGCGGCCCGGCGAGCGAATAATTGGATACGCTCGAGCTGCCACGCCTCACGCGCGCGGCGGGAAGGCTCCGCCTGCCGGGATCGAAGAGCATCTCGAACCGCACCCTGTTGCTCTCGGCACTGGCGCGCGGCGCGACCACGCTCGGCGGCCTGCTCGAATCGGACGACACGCGCGTGATGCGCGATGCCCTGGGCGCGCTCGGCGTGCGCATCGAGGAGCTCGGAACGCCCGAGCGGGTGCGCGTGCATGGCCTCGCCACCGCCGGCGCTTTTCCGGCAAAGCGCGCGGATATTTTCCTCGGCAACTCCGGCACCTCCGCGCGCTCGCTCACCGGCGTCCTCGCCCTGGCCGATGGCCACTACCGGCTGAGCGGCGTGCCGCGCATGCACGAGCGCCCGATCGGCGACCTGGTCGATGCCCTGCGGCCGGTCGGCGCGCGCATCGAATGGCTGGGGAAGCCGGGATTCCCGCCGCTCGCGATCGCGCCGCGCGAGCGCGTGCCGGTTCCGACGGTGAGGATTCGTGGCAACGTGTCGAGCCAGTTCGTCTCGGCGGTGCTGATGGCGCTGCCGTGGACCGGAGAGGCCGCGCGGGTGGAGATCGAAGGGGAGCTGATCTCGCGCCCCTACGTGGAGCTCACGCTCGGGCTGATGGCGCGCTTCGGTGTCGTGGTGCGCCGCGACGGCACGCAGGCCTTCGACATTCCGGCCGGAAGCGGCTACGAGTCCCCCGGAGAGGTCGAGGTCGAGGGCGACGCCTCGTCGGCTTCGTACTTCCTCGCCGCCGGCGCGCTCGGCGGCGGGCCGTTGCGCGTCGAGGGCGTCGGCCGCGCGAGCACCCAGGGCGACGTGCACTTCACGCGCGTGCTCGCGGCGATGGGCGCCACGGTCGAGTTCGGCGACCACTGGATCGAGGCCTCCGGGCGAGCGCCGCTCGATGCCTTCGACCTGGACATGAACCTGATCCCCGATGCCGCGATGACGGGCGCGGTGCTCGCGCTCTTCGCGAAAGGCCCGTGCACGCTGCGCAAC
>JBKJTM010000508.1:0-13517 GCA_046590805.1 Usitatibacter sp. | reverse complement strand
TCGTCGAAGATGAGCAGCGCGCCGTGGCGCGTGCATTGGGCGCGCAGGCCGCGGATGAACTCATCGCTCGGCCGCACGAAATTCATGTTGCCGGCGACCGGCTCCAGCACGACGGCGGCGATCTCGGCGCCGTACTTCGCGAAGGCGTCCTCGACCTGCTGCGGGTCGTTGTAGTCGAGCACCAGCGTGTGCCGGGTGAGCTCCTCGGGCACGCCGGCCGAGGTGGGATTGCCGAAGGTGAGCGCGCCCGATCCCGCCTTCACCAGCAGGGAGTCGCTGTGGCCGTGGTAGCAGCCCTCGAACTTCACGATCACCTTGCGGCCGGTGAAGCCGCGCGCGAGCCGCAACGCGCTCATCACCGCCTCGGTGCCGGAGCTCACCAGGCGCACCTGCTCGATGGAGGGCAGCGCGCGGGTCAATAGCTCGGCCATCTCGAGCTCGAGCGCGGTGGGCGCGCCGAACGACAACCCGCGTGCGGCGGCGGCCGTGATCTCGGCCAGCACTTCCGGGTGCGCGTGGCCGAGGATCAGAGGGCCCCACGAGCCCACGTAGTCCACGTATTCGCGCCCATCCTCGTCGATGAGGCGCGCGCCCCGGCCCTCGCGGAAGAAGACCGGCGTGCCGCCCACGGCGCGAAAGGCGCGCACCGGGGAGTTCACGCCACCGGGGATGAGCTCGAGCGAGCGCTCAAAGAGCGCGCGGCTGCGTCCGTACATGGTCCGTTCCGGGTTGGCCTTCGAAGCAGCGGGCGAAGCCGCGAGCAGCGGCGCGCACATCGGGGGCCGAGAACACCGCCGCGATCACCGCCACCATGTCGGCGCCCGCGGCGATCGCCTCGGGGGCGTTCTCATGGGTGATCCCGCCGATCGCCACCACCGGCAGGCCCGCGGCCGCGCGCGCTTCCGTGATCGCCGCCAGCGGCGCGCGCACCGCGCCGGGCTTGGTCGACGACGCGAAGACGCTGCCGATCGCCACATAGTCGGCGCCGGATTCGGCGGCCGCGCGCGCGCGCTTCGGATCGGCGTAGCACGACACGCCGATCAAACCCGCCGCAAAAACGATGCGCGCCTCGCCGGCGGGCGCGTCCTCGCGACCCAGGTGCACGCCGTCGGCTTCGACCGCCAGGGCGAGCTCGAGCGAATCGTTCACGATGAAGAGCGCGCCATGGTCGCGGCAAAGTGAGGCGAGCCGTCTCGCTTGCACCAGGGCGAGGCCCGGCGTCATGCCTTTTGCGCGGTACTGCACGGCCGCGGCGCCACCTTCCAGGCATTGTCTGGCGAGAAGCGCGAGCTGCTCGGTGTCGGCGGTCTCCGGGGTGATGGCGTAGAGGCCGCGCAGCCGCACGCCCGCGCGGCGTTCACTTGCCATCTTCGGCTTCGTCGTCCTCTTCGCGCGCCCAGAAGAGACGGTCGGGAAGGTATTGGCCCATGCCGGGACGGAATGCGTTCTTCAGTGCGTGCCAGGTGTAGTCCTGCGCCTCGTAGACCGCATCGCCGATGTCGAGGCCGCGGGCGAGGTTCGCGGCGAGCGCGGAGGCGAGCGTGCAGCCCGACCCGTGGTAGCTCCCCGGCAGGCGCTGCCAGGTATCCGCTCGCAGCACGCCGCCGCGGTGATAAAGCGTGTTCACGACATCGGCGGTGGTGGAATCGTGGGTGCCGGTGACCAGCACGTACTCGCAGCCGGTGTCGAGCAGGCGCTGGGCGCATTCGGCAAGGCTCGCATCGCCGTCGTCATCGTCGGCGAGACGCCGCAATTCGGGGATGTTCGGCGTGACGACGGTGCTCTGCGGCACCAGCAGCTCGCGGATCGCCGACACCATGTCGTCGTTCGCGAAGTCGTCGCCGCGGCCGGAGGCGAGCACCGGGTCGAGCACCAGCGGGATGTCCGGATAGTCCGAAACGATCTCCGCCACCACGGTGACGATTTCCGTGGAACCGAGCATGCCCATCTTGAAGGCGGCGACCGGCATGTCCTCGAGCAGGCAGCGGGCCTGGTCGGCGACCCAGTCCGGATCGATGGCGTAGACGGAATCCACGCCCGCGGTGTCCTGCACGGTGATCGCGGTGAGCACCGAGAGCGGATAGCAGCCCATGCTCGCAAGGGCGAGCAGGTCGGCCTGGAGGCCGGCGCCGCTGGTCGGGTCGCTGGCAGCGAAGGTCAGTACGGCGGGTAAGGTCGGCGAGGGGTCGTTCATGGAGGGAAAAACACGACTACACTTGAGATCCATTCGCGGTTGCACGCGCCAACCGGGGACCACTACCATCGAATCACGCACCGCGCGCCTTGCCCGCATTCTACTCAACCCCACCGGCTTAAATCCATGTCCGCAGCAGCGCCCGCACCCGTTGCCTTCAAGACCTGGCGTTGCCTCGCGTGCGGATACATCTACGACGAGGCCGAAGGCTGGCCCGAGGATGGAATCGTCGCCGGCACGCGATGGGAGGACATTCCGGCCGGCTGGTGCTGCCCGGAGTGCGGCGCCCGCAAGGACGATTTCGAGATGGTGGAATCCTGAGCCCCTAGGGGTTCTTCCTAAAAGCCTTTAGCTCCCACAGGTTAGTAGTTGTTTTAGTTGCACAACAGGAATAACCTGAATACCAATTAGAGCGCGGCTGCGGGTGGCTCCCCTGGAGCGAGCTCGTCACCGGCCCCCGGGGATTTCGCCGACGCACGATTTGGGCGACCTCTTACCTTTGTCCGGGCGCTGGGCCGTTTCGACTAGGGGACAGCGTGGCGGACTCCAAGAACCTCACGGGCGTACGCGTGATGGTCATTGACGACAGCAACACGATCCGGCGGAGCGCGGAGATATTCCTCATGCAGGCCGGCTGCCAGGTGATCCTCGCCGAGAACGGCTTCGACGCGCTCTCCAAGATCGCCGACCACCAGCCCGACCTCATCTTCGTCGACATCATGATGCCGCGCCTCGACGGCTACCAGACGTGCGCCCTGATCAAGAAGAGCGGCAAGCACCGGGCGACGCCGGTGATCATGCTCTCGTCCAAGGACAGCCTCTTCGACCGTGCGCGCGGCCGCATGGTCGGCTCCGACGAGTACCTCACCAAGCCTTTCACCAAGGAGAGCCTGCTGAGGGCGGTGGAATCCCACCTCGCCCAGCGCAGCCCTGCCTGATGCCGAAGAACCCGATTCCGATGGAGACTTGAGATGGCGATCAAGAAGATCATGGTGGTGGACGATTCACCCACCGAGCGCGCGTTCATGGACGGAATGCTGAAGAAGCGCGGCTACGAGGTGCTCCTGGTCGACAGCGGCGAGGCCGCGATCGAGCGCTCCAAGACCGAACAGCCCGACCTCATCCTGATGGACGTGGTGATGCCGGGCCTGAACGGCTTCCAGGCGACGCGCGCCATCACCCGCGAGGAGAAGACCAAGCACATCCCGGTCATCATCTGCACCACCAAGGACCAGGAGACCGATAAGATCTGGGGCCTGCGCCAGGGAGCCAAGGACTACATCACCAAGCCGCTCTCCGAGGGCGAGCTGCTGGAAAAGATCAAGGCGCTGGGATAACGGCCCATGGCGCGCCGCCGCGGACAACTCCGGGCCTTCCAGCTTGCCGTCGCGGAACGGTTGCGCACGGCCGGCACGCGCGCGGCGACCGCCTCGAAGCTGGGCTTCCAGGTGGGCGAGGTGAACTGGTGCGTGCCGCTCACCCAGGTGAGCGAGGTGATCCCGGTGCCGCAGACGGTGCCCGTGCCTCTCACGCATTCGTGGTTCCGCGGCGTGGCGAACGTGCGCGGCAACCTCTACAGCATGGTGGACTTCGCGGCGTTCCAGGGCGCCGAGCCGATCGGCCCCGGCATGGAGCGGCGCGTGATCCTGGTTTCGGAGCGCCTCATCGGCGGCGCGGGACTCCTGGTCTCGCGCATGCTGGGGCTGCGCAACCCCGAGCAGTTCAATGCCGCCGCGAAGCCCGCGGACGCCCCGCCCTGGGTGGCGGGCGCATTCGTCGACGCGGCGGGAACGAGGTGGCTGGAGCTCGATCTGCCCGCGCTGGTACGCGAGCAGCGTTTCCTTGAAGTAGGTGCCTGAGGAGAAGAAATTGGCGAAAGCACAAGCGGCGAAACCTAAGTTCTCGTTCTCGGATCTGTTCAAGGGCAAGCCCAAGCCGGCGGCACGGCCTGCCTCGCACTCCTCGACCCAGACCAAGATTCCGGTGGCCGGCGGCACCGCCACGCCCGCGGGGCAACCCGCCAGGGCGGCGGTAGCCGCGGCACGCGACAAGGAAGTCGGCGCTGCCGGCGGCGGCCTCGCGGGCTTCCGCCTGCCCCTCATCGGGGACAGGCCGATCACGTACCAGCTGCAGGTGCTCGGCACCGCCGCGCTGCTGCTGCTCGCGCTGACCGCGTTCATGGTGTTCGAGGACACGCGCCAGCGCACGCGCAACTCGACCTACGTCACCATCGCCTCGCAGATGCAGTACCACACGCAGCGGCTCGCAAAGGCGGCGGGAATCGCCGCTCGCGGCACGCAAACCGCTTTCCCGCAACTGCAGGACAGCCGCGACGAGTTCGCGAACTACCTGAACGTGCTGCAGAACGGCGGCTTCGCCTTCGACGTGACGGTGCCGAGCGCCGCAACGACAGAAGAGCTCAACAGCCGCCTGCAGGAGCTCGCGCAGCGCTGGCCCGAATCCGCCAACGCGGCCACCGCGATCCTCACCGCGAAGAACGACCTGGTCGCGCTGGCGCAGAACATCGAGCAGATCCGCGTCGGCTCCGAGGAGATGGCGACCATGGCGCAGGAGCTCACCACGCTCATGAGCCAGGCCGGCACGCCCCCGGGGCAGGTGCTGCGCGCGAGCCGCCTCACATCCCACGCCGAGCGCCTCGGGCGCGGTTCGGCGGAGATCCTGGGCTCGGACACGATCGATCCCGAGGTGCCGTTCCGCATCGGCAAGGACACCAACGACCTGCGCGAGCTGATCAGAGCGCTGGAAAGCGGCAGCGACACCCTGGGGCTCGCGCCGATTCGCGATCCCGAGGCGCGCGCGAAGCTGGCCGAGCTGAAGAAGGAGTTCGCGAAGTTCGAGCAGAACGTGGGCCCGATCCTGCGCGAGCTGCAGAAGCTCGTGACCGCACGCGACGCGGGCGCAAAGCTGCAGGCCGGATCCGAACAGCTGCAGTCCGCGGTGGGCCGCCTGCAGGAAGGCATCCAGGCCGAACGCCCGGTGGGAACGCTGATCGCGACGATCGTCTTCGGCTTCCTGCTGCTCGTGGTGCTGGCGATCACCGCCATCGTCTTCCTCGCCGACACCCGCCGCCAGGCGTCGGTGGCGGAGAAGGAGAACAAGCGCAACCAGGAGGCGATCCTGCGGCTGCTGAACGAGATGGGCGACCTGGCCGACGGCGACCTCACCGTGAAGGCGAAGGTGACCGAGGACATCACCGGCGCCATCGCCGACTCGATGAACTACACCATCGACGAGCTGAGGAACCTGGTGAAGGGCGTGAACAATGCCGCCATCCAGGTGACCGAGAAGACGGCGCAGGCACAGTCGATCTCCGCCGAGCTGCTGGGTGCCGCCGAGCGCCAGTCGAAGGAGATCGAGGAGACCACCGCGCAGGTGCTGCAGGTGTCGCGCTCGATCTTGGAAGTATCGTCGACCGCGGAAGAGGGCGCGCGAGTGGCGCAGCGCTCGCTCGCCGCCGCCGACAAGGGCCGCGCCGCGGTGCAGAACTCGATCTCCGGCATGAACGACATCCGCGAGCAGATCCAGGAGACCTCCAAGCGCATCAAGCGCCTGGGCGAGAGCTCCCAGGAGATCGGCGAGATCGTGGAGCTGATCTCCGACATTACCGAGCAGACCAACGTGCTCGCGCTGAACGCCGCCATCCAGGCGGCATCGGCGGGTGAAGCGGGGCGCGGATTCTCGGTGGTAGCGGAGGAAGTGCAGCGGCTGGCGGAACGCTCGGGCGAGGCGACCAAGCAGATCGGCGCGATCGTGAAGACCATTCAGGCGGACACGCAGGACGCGGTGGCCGCCATGGAAAGGTCGACGACGGGCGTGGTCGAGGGCGCGAAGCTATCCGACGCCGCCGGCCAGGCGCTGACCGAGATCGACTTCGTGACCAAGAACCTCGCGCAGCTGATCCAGACCATCTCCACCGCCACGCAGACGCAGGCGAACGCGACCACCAAGGTGGCGCAGAACATGCAGGACATCCTCGAAATCACGCGCCAGACCACGCGCGGCACGCAGCAGGCCGCGGGTTCGATCCGCGACCTCGCTGCAGTGGCGCAGGAGCTGAAGAGCTCGGTGGCGGGCTTCAAGCTGTAACCGCGAGAAGCGAGGGGCAGGGGACAAGGGACAAGAAATGGCAGCTAATCCGATTACCGATTTCGACCTCGGCCCCCTCACCTGGGTCAAGACCGAGATCGACCACTCGCTCAACCAGGCGCGCGAGAACCTGGACAAGCTCGCGGCCAACGCCGCCGATCGCACGCCGGTCAAGTACATCCTTACCCACTTGCACCAGGCCACGGGAGCGCTCGCGATGGTGGGGTTGGACGCCGCCACCCGCTTCAACGAAGAGCTCGAGAAGCTGGTCGCCTTCCTCGAGGGCGAGGACCCGGCGCGCGTTCCCGCCGCGGTCGCCGCCGCCAAGCGCGGCATCTCCGCGCTCTCGTCCTATCTCGACACGCTCCTCGCCGGGCAACCCGACCACCCGATGCGCCTCCTCGCGCCGTACGTGGAGATCAATCGCGCGCGCGGCGCGGCCGATGCGGGCGAGGGCGACCTCTTCTTCCCCAACCTCGCCGTCGCCCTGCCCGCATCGGCCGCGCCCCCCGCGCCGCTCGACGACGCGGTGCTCGCCAAGGCGCTGCAGCTCCAGCGCGCCCAGTACCAGCAGGGCCTGCTCAAGATGCTGAAGGGCGGTGGCGATGGCGCGGAGGCGCTCCGCCAGATGCACGCCGCGGTGTGCGCGATCGAATCGATGCAGCTCGGCACCGCCAACCGCCCGTTCTGGACGGCCGCCGCCGCGTTCTTCGACGGGCTCGCCTTCGGCGGCCTCCAGGTCGGCCCCACGACGAAGCCGCTCTTTCCCAAGCTCGACCAGCAGGTGAAGCAGCTGATCGACGGCGCCTCGAAGGTCGCCGAGCGCCTCTTCCGCGACCTGCTGCTCGCCGTCGGGCGCTCGCGTGGCGTCTCGGAGCGCATCACGCTCCTGAAGCAGCTCTACAACCTCGACAACCTGATCAGCGTGCCGGACACCGTGCGCGGCGCCGACGACGAGGTGCTGAACGCCGTGCTGCGCGAGCTGCGCGAGCTCACCGGCCAGCAGAAGGACGCCTGGCTCAAGTACACCTCCGGCAACCGCGCCGCCCTCGATCCGTTCGGCAAGCAGGCCCTGGTGCTGGCCGAGCGCGCGGCCAGGCTCCCCAACCCCGAGGCGCAGCTGGTGTACGCGCGCCTGGGCGAAGTCGCGCCCATCCTCAAGGCAAAGGCGATCCCCCCTTCCGAGGCGCAGGCCCTCGAGGTCGCGACCGCGCTCCTCTTCCTCGAGTCCGCGCTGGAGAACTATCTCTCCCTTGGCGCCGATTTCCCGCGCCAGGCGAAGACCGTCGCCGAGCGCCTGAAGAGCGCCATGGCGGGCGAGGCGCTGCCGCCCATGGACGCGATCGAAGGCGGGCTCCTCGACGAGATGACGCGCCGCGCCCAGGGAAAGCTGCTGATTTTCCAGGTCGGGCAGGAAGTGCTCGTGAACCTGCAGAACATCGAGCAGGTCCTGGACGCCTTCTTCCGCGATGCCGCGAGGCGTCCCGAGGTCGGCGCGCTCCCGACGCAGTTCGCGCAGGTGCAGGGCGCGCTGATGATCATGGAGCTCTCGGATGCCGCCGCGCTGAACGCGGCGGTGATGTCGCGCGTGCAGCAGTTCGCCGAGGGTTCCCTCGACGGCACGGGCGAGGCCGCGGAGATGGTCGCCGATGGCCTGTCGGCGCTCGGCCTCTACATCACCGCCCTGCAGCAGGGCTCTTCGCAGCCGCGCGAAGTCCTCGTCCCGGCGCTCATCCGCTTCGGCCTCGCGGATGCCGCCAAGCCGCTGCATGCCGAGGACGCACGCCGCACCGGCACCGTGTCCCCTCTCGATATCGATGTGCAGAAGCAGAAGGTCCAGGCGCTCTACGAGGATTGGAAGGACGCCCCGGCAGAGGACACGCGCGAACGCCTCGAGAAGGCGGTCGGCGACCTGCAACGCGACGCCAACGTCGTCGCCGATTCCACCGTCGCCCGGCAGAGCGGGGCGGCGCTGCAGTTCATCAAGGACGCGGCGACCCCCGACCAGACCGGCGTCTTCAACGCGATCCAGAGCCTCGCGCCCGACAAGGCGCCCGACCTGCCCGCGCCCCAGGTGGTGCAGCTCGTCGACGCGCCCGGCGCGGAGGTCGACAAGGAGCTCCTCGACATCTTCCTCGAGGAGGCGACCGAGGTGGTCGCGACCATCGGCGACAGCCATGCGCAGTGCGCGGACTCGCCCCACGACCGCGAAGGCCTCACCACCATCCGCCGCGGCTTCCATACGCTGAAGGGGAGCGGCCGCATGGTGGGCCTGATGGAGCTGGGCGAGATGGCCTGGCAGTGCGAGCAGGTGCTCAACAAGTGGCTGAAGGGAGAGAAGCCCGCCTCGCCGGAGCTGCTCGGATTCATCGAGCTCGCGCGCGCGTCGTTCGCTGGGTGGGTGGAGGCGCTCAAGCAGTCGGCCACCGCGCGCATCGAGGGCGCCGAGATCCTTCGCCAGGCGGAAGCGCTGAAGAACGACCTGCCGCTCGGGCCCGCGCAGGCATCCCTCGAAGCGCCCGGCGCCCCCCAGGCGGTGCCGCAAGCCCCCGTGGGCGAGCGCGAGCCGTTGATGGAGGCGCTGGAGCCGTTGTCGCTCGATGTCGCCCCGCCAGTCCCCGCCGAGATCGCGCCTGCCGCCCTCGAAGAGCCGGCTGCGGTGGAGCCTTCCGCCGAAGCTTCACCAGACGAAGCCAGGCACGTCGCTTTCGAGTTCGAGTCGCTCGACCTCACGCCGGCCGGGAGCGAGGCCGTGGTGCCCGCGCTGGTGGAGAGTGCGCCTGCCACTCCGGTCGAGGAGCTGCCGCCGGTCGCCGCCGAAGCGCCGCCCGCTATCGACGTGCGGCCCGCGGACGAAGCGCAGCAACCCGAGAGCGATGTGGTGGTGGGATCGGTCACGCTCGCGCCGGCGTTCTTCGCCATTTACGTGGGCGAGGCCGAGGAGCATGCCGCGGTGATGGAGCAGGAGATGGGACGCATCGAGTCGGATCCGATGATCCCGGTGAGCGATGCGTTCATGCGCGCCGCCCACACGCTCGCCAGCAGCTCGCGCACCACCGGCTTCGAGTCGTTGGCCGACGTCGCCGCCGCGCTCGAGAAGTGGCTCGCCGACGCGATCGAGCTGCCGCCGGAGTTCAACGCGCGGCGCCTTGCGATCACACGCAAGGCGGTGGATGCGGCCGTGGCGATGGTGCAGTCGCTGCGCGGCCGTGCGATGCCGTATCCGCGCCAGGACGTGATCGCCGAGCTGGACGGGCTGCGTGAGGGACTGCGCGAGTCACGCAGGAGCGGCGAGGGCACGCATATCAAGATGCCCCGAATCCTTCGCGAAGCGCCCGCGCCGCAGCCCGCGCCGGTCGCCGAGGGGCCCGCGGTTGAACAGCCGGTCGCTGATGTCCCGGCCGCTGACGTCCCGGCCGCCACGTCTGCGCCTGTCGTGGAAGTGCCGCCCGAGCAGGCCGCGGCACCGATCCAGGACCCGGTGGTTGCGCCGGCGATCGAGATCGCGATGCCGCCGGTGGCGCCGGCGCTGCAGATGCCTGCCGCGCCCGCGGCCGTCGAGGAGGCGCCCAAGCCATTCGAGGCCGGCAAGGACCAGCGCAAGATGACCGACGACGTCGACCGCGACCTGCTGCCGGTCTTCCTCGACGAGGCCAAGGAGATCATCCCGCGGGTGAGCGAGGGCGTGCGCCGCTGGAAGGCCGCGCCCGCCGACCATTCGCCCGCCCCCGACCTGCAGCGCCACCTGCACACGCTGAAGGGCAGCGCGCGCATGACCGGCCTCATGCGCCTGGGCGAGCTTGCCCACGTGCTCGAGGCGCGCGTCAACGCGCTGGACGAGGCCGAGACGCCGGCGCTCGCGCTCTTCGAGGAGATCGAGGAGCGGGTCGACCGCTTCTCGCTGTCGCTCGAGCGCCTCGCCCGCGGCGAGGACATCCGCGAGGCCGAGCCGATCGAGATCCCGGTCGCGTCGGTGTTCGAGCACCAGAAGGACAAGCCCGCCGCGATGGCGATGATCGCCGCCGCGGCGCAGGAGCGCTCCGAGCGCGACGCCCTGCCGCCCGAGCTTCGCGAGAACCGCGCGGCGCTGCTGCGCGTGAATGCCGACATGATCGACCGCTTCGTGAACGAGGCGGGCGAGCTTTCGATCGCGCGCTCGCGCATCGAGCTGGAAATGGCGACCTTCAAGCGCTCGCTGGTCGACCTGACGGAGAACATCGGCCGCATGCGCACCCAGCTGCGCGAGATCGAGATGGCCTCCGAAGGCCAGATGCAGAGCACCATCAAGGCGAAGGAAGAGACCGGCGAGACCTTCGATCCGCTCGAGTTCGACCGCTTCTCGCGCATGCAGGAATTGACCCGCTTCCTCGCCGAGAGCCTGGGCGACGTGATCACGCTGCACCAGGGCCTGCAGAAGAACCTGGACGAAGCGGAGCTCGCCCTCCACGCGCAGGCGCGCCTCAACCGCGAATTGCAGCAGGGACTGATGGCGGTGCGGCTGGTGCCCCTCGGCAACCTCGCCGATCGCTTCTACCGCATCGTGCGCCAGACGGCCAAGGAGCTCGACAAGAAGGCGAACCTGGAGCTGAAGGGCACGCGCACCGAGCTCGACCGCTCGGTGCTCGAAAAGATCACCGGGCCCTTCGAGCACCTGCTGAGGAACGCGATCGCGCACGGGCTGGAAAGCCCCGCCGCCCGCGTGGCCGCCGGCAAGCCCGAGATCGGCGAGATCGCGATCGAGGCGCTGCAGCGCGGCAACGAGGTCGTGCTCACCGTGGGCGACGATGGCGCCGGGCTCAACTTCGCCCGCATCCGCGAAAAGGCGGTAGCGGCCGGGTTGCTCGCCCCGGACGTCGAGCTTCCCGAGGCGCAGCTCGCCCAGTTCATCTTCCTCTCGGGCTTCAGCACCGCCTCCGAGGTGAGCCAGATCTCGGGGCGCGGCGTGGGCCTCGATGTCGTGAGGAACGAGATCACCTCGCTCGGTGGCCGCGTGGAGATCGCCTCCACCCCGGGGAGGGGAACGACTTTCACCGTGACGCTGCCCCTCACCCTGGCGGTCACGCAGGCGGTGATGATGCGCGCCGGCGCCACGGTGTACGCGGTGCCTTCGGTGATGATCGAGCAGGTGCAGGAATTCAAGGCGCAGCAATACGGCGAGTACGCGGCAACGGGCGAGCTCGAGTGGATGGGCAACCGCTACCCGCTGCGCTCGCTGCTGCCCTTGCTGGGCGAGATCGACACGCCCACGCCCGCGCGGCAGATCCCGGTGCTGCTCTTGAAGAGCGGCGTGCAGCGCGCCGCCATCCGCGTGGACGAGATCATCGGCAACCGCGAGGTGGTGGTGAAGACCATCGGCCCGCAGCTGTCGCGCCTTTCGGGAATTTCCGGGGCCACGGTGCTCGGCAACGGCCAGGTGGTGCTGATACTGAACCCGGTGCAGCTGGTGCACCGCGCGCAGCCTGCGTTCGAGATCGCGCGCGCGCCGGCCGCGATGGAGCCCGCCCTCACCGTGGTCGGGAAGTCCGGGGTCCCGCTGGTGATGGTCGTCGACGACTCGCTCACGGTGCGCAAGATCACCAGCCGCATGCTGTCCCGCGAGGGCTTCGACGTCGCCACCGCCAAGGACGGCGTGGAGGGGCTGCAGCAGCTGCAGGACATCCGCCCCGATTGCATCCTGCTGGACGTCGAGATGCCGCGCATGGACGGGTTCGAGTTCGCTCGCCACGTGCGTGCCGACGAGGCGACCCGGGGCATTCCGATCATCATGATCACCTCGCGCACCGCCGACAAGCACAAGAACCGCGCGCTCGAGCTCGGCGTGAACGAGTACATGGGCAAGCCCTACCAGGAAGACCAGCTTCTGGCCCTGATTCGGCGGTATACCGCCGAATCAGCGCTGGCCTGAAGCCTGTCATGGCCTGAAGGCGCGACTCGAAGAAAAGCCGGGGCGATGCCCCGGTTTCTGCTTCCTCACAGGAAGTAGGCGAGCACCACGGTGCCGAGCGCGATCCGGTACCACGCGAACGCGCGGAAGTCGTGCTGCGCCACGTAGCGGATGAGCGCGCGCACCGCCACCAGCGCGGATGCGAAGCTCACCAGGAAGCCCACCGCGAACGGCGCCAGGTCCGCGGCGGTGAAGAGGTCCCGGTACTTGAGGACCTGGTAGCCGGTCGCGGCGAACATGATCGGCACCGAGAGGAAGAACGAGAACTCGGTCGCCGCCTGGCGCGAGAGCCCGAAGACCATGCCGCCCATGATGGTCGCGCCCGAGCGCGAGGTGCCCGGGATGAGGGAGAAGCACTGCGCCAGGCCGACCTTGAGCGCGTCCCTCCACGTCATCTCGTCGACGCTCGTGACGCGCGGCGCGCCATGCCGCGCATACCAGCGCTCGACCGCGAAGATCACCACCGCGCCGATCACCAGCGCCACCGCGACGCTCACCGGGTTGAAGAGGTGGGCCTTGATCTGCGACTGGAAGAGGAGGCCGAGCGCAGCGGCCGGCACGAACGCGACCGCGAGGTTGGTGGCGAAGCGCTGCTGCACCGGGTCGCTCGCCAGGCCCGAGAAGGCGCGCGCGAAGCGTGCGCGATACTCCCAGCAGACGGCGAGGATCGCGCCCAGCTGGATCACGATGTCGAAGACCTTGCCCTTCTCGTCGTTCACGCCCAGCAGGTCGGAAACGATGATCAGGTGGCCGGTGGACGAGATCGGCAGGAACTCGGTGAGCCCCTCGACCACTCCAAGCAGGAGCGCGTTGAGCAGGGAGTGGGGATCCATCGCGCGGTAGTCTATTCTGGATTGGAGGAGGCGACGCATGGACCGGCGGCAGGCCCTGGGGTTCCTCGCGGCGGGATTCGCGGCTGCGGCGCTGCCGTCGCATGCGCAGCCGGCCGCCAGCGGCACGCTGCGCAAGATCCCCGCGAGCGGTGAGGCGATCCCGATCGTCGGCCTCGGGACCTGGCTCACCTTCGACGTAGGCGGCGCCGAATCGCCGGCGCGGCGCGCCCGGGGCGAGATCCTCAGGGCGTTCTTCGATGCCGGTGGTCGGCTGGTGGATTCCTCGCCGATGTACGGCTCCTCCGAGGAGGTCGTGGGCAGCGAGCTCGCGCGCACGCCCGATCCGCGCCTCTTCGCCGCGACCAAGGTGTGGACCGTGGGGGCCCTTGCCGGCCGGCGCCAGATGGAACGCTCGAAGAGCCTCTGGCGCGTTCCGCGC
>JBKJTM010000484.1:0-7616 GCA_046590805.1 Usitatibacter sp. | reverse complement strand
GTGGACGTGCAAATGATACACGTCCTGCCTCCCGATCCGGCCCGTGTTGATGATGGTCCGGAAGCCGTCCGCGAGCCCTTCGCTGGCGGCCATCCGCCCTGCCATCGCGAGGATGTGTCCGAGGACGCGCGCGTGCTCGTCGCCGCACTGCGCGAGCGAATCGATGTGCTGCTTCGGGATGATCATGAAATGCACCGGCGCCAGCGGGTTGATGTCGTGGAACGCAAGGATGTCGTCGTCCTCGTGCACCTTGCGGCTCGGGATCGTCCCCGCGACGATCTTGCAGAAGATGCAGTCGGTCATTGCGTGCCTTTCGTCCTGGAAGCCTTCTCGTCGAGCCCCGAGCGTCCCATGCGGCCCTCGAGCTCCGCCAGCACCTCCTCCACCTTCACGCCATGCCAGCCGAGCATGACCATGCAGTGGAACCAGAGGTCGGCGGTCTCGTGCACGATCTCGTCGCGCTTGCCGCCCTTGGAGGCGATCACCGCCTCGGTCGCCTCCTCGCCCACCTTCCTGAGGATGGCATCGAGGCCCCTGGCGTTGAGGGATGCCACGTAGGACGTGCCGGGCTCGGCCGAGCGGCGCGCGGCGATGGCGGCTTCCAGCCGCTGCAGGATCGGCTCGTCAGCCATGCGATTGCGGCGGCTCGATCACCGGATCGGTCTCGACCCAGCGACGCTCGCCGCCCGCGCCTTCCAGCAGGTTGTAGAAGCACCGCCGCCGGCCCGTGTGGCAGGCCACCCCGCCGTGCGAATGCACGCGCAGCAGGATCGTATCGGCATCGCAGTCCACGCGGATCTCCACGACGCGCTGCGTGTGTCCCGAGGTATCGCCCTTCTTCCACAGTGCGTTGCGCGATCTCGACCAGTAGACGGCTTCGCCCGTCTGCGCGGTGCGCGCGAGCGCTTCGCGGTTCATCCACGCGACCATCAGCACCTCGCCGGACTCGGCGTCCTGCGCGACCGCGGGCACCAGTCCGTCGGCGTTCCAGGCCAAGGCATCGATCCAGGCGCTCACAGGCGCATCTCGATGCCGCGCGCGGCGAGGAAGCGTTTCGCATCGGCAATGGCGATCTCGCCGAAGTGGAACACCGAGGCCGCGAGCACCGCGTCGGCCCCGCCCTGCTCGATCCCTTCGGCCAGGTGATCGAGGGTTCCCACCCCGCCGCTCGCGATCACCGGGACCGTCACCGCGCGCGTGACCGCCCGGGTGAGCTCCAGGTCGAAGCCGCTCTTGGTTCCGTCTCGATCCATGCTGGTGAGGAGGATTTCGCCCGCGCCGCGCGCTGCCATGTTGGCGGCCCATTCTACGACATCGATCCCGCGCGCCTTGCGCCCACCGTGGGTGTAGACCTCCCACTTCCCGGGGCCGGCGGCGCGCGCATCGATCGCCACGACGATCGCCTGGGAGCCGAAGCGTGCCGCCGCCCGCGACACCAGCTCCGGGTCCTCGACCGCCGAGGTGTTGATGCTCACCTTGTCGGCGCCGGCGTTGAGGAGCTTCCTCACGTCGTCAACCTGGCGCACGCCACCGCCCACGGTGAGCGGAATGAAGACCTGGTCGGCGACGCGCTCGATCACCTCCACGATGGTGTCGCGGGCGTCGCTGGAGGCGGTGATGTCGAGGAACGCGAGCTCGTCGGCGCCAGCCTCGTCGTAGCGCTTCGCGATCTCGACCGGGTCGCCCGCATCGCGCAGCCGGACGAAGTTGACGCCCTTCACAACGCGGCCCGCGTGGACGTCGAGGCAGGGGATGATGCGCTTGGCGAGGCCCACTAGCGGGGGCCCGCGGCGATCCGGACCACGCTCACGCGTCGCCCGAGGCGACCTTCAATGCTTCGGCGAAGTCGAGCTTGCCCTCGTAGATCGCGCGGCCGGTGATGCAACCGGTGATGCCTTCGGGCTCCACCGCGCAAAGCCGCCGCAGGTCGTCCAGGTCGTTCAGGCCGCCGCTCGCGATCACCGGAACGGCGAGCGCCTGGGCCAGGCGCACGGTGGCGTCGATGTTCACCCCGGTCATCATGCCGTCGCGCCCGATGTCGGTGTAGATAACCGCCTCGACGCCGTAGTCCTGGAAGCGCTTCGCCAGGTCGATCACGTCGTGCCCGGTGAGCTTGGACCACCCGTCCGTCGCGACCTTCCCGTCCTTCGCGTCCAGCCCGACGATGATGTGGCCTGGAAACGCATCACAGGCCTCGTGCAGGAACCCGGGGTTCTTGACCGCGGCGGTGCCGATGATGATGAAGGACACGCCGTCGTCCAGGTACCGCTCGATGGTTTCCAGGTCGCGGATGCCCCCGCCCAGCTGGACGGGGATGTCGGAATCCACCGCCGCGAGGATCGCCTTCACCGCGGACTCGTTGCGCGGCTTGCCGGCCACGGCGCCGTTCAGGTCGACCACGTGGATGCGCTTGGCTCCCTTCGCGGCCCACTGTGCCGCGGTCTTTCCGGGGTCGTCGGAGAACACCGTCGCGGAATCCATGCGGCCCTGCTCGAGGCGCACGCAGTGGCCGTCTTTCAAGTCGATCGCGGGAATGATCAGCATGGGCGCGGGACCGCTAGGGATTCCAGGTGGAAAAATTGCTGAGTAGCCTGAGTCCCGCGGCGGCGCTCTTCTCGGGATGGAACTGCGTGGCGAAAATGTTATCCCGTGCGATGGCCGAGGTAAAGGCGTCCGAGTACCGCGTCTCGGCGGCGGCGAGGCCGGGGTCGGCGGGCGCGCAATAAAAGCTGTGCACGAAATAGAAGCGCTCGTCATCCGCGATGCCGTCCCAAAGCGCGTGGGCCTTGACCTGCCGGACCTGGTTCCAGCCCATGTGCGGCACCTTGAATCCGGCCTGCCGGCGCTCCGGGGTCATCGTGAAACCGAGCACGCGGCCGGTCACCAGCCCCAGCCCGGGCGTATCGCCCTCCTCGCTGCGGTCGAAGAGCATCTGCTGGCCGATGCACATGCCGAGGAAGGGCCTGGTGCGCGCGGCTTCGGCCACCGCCTCTCCCGCGCCGCTCTCCCGCAGCGAACGCATGCAATCGGGCATCGCGCCCTGCCCCGGGAACACCACGCGGTCGGCGGTGCGGATGCGGTCGGGATCGGCGGTGATCTCCACGTCGGCGGCGGGCGCCACGTGCGCCAGCGCTTTCTGCACCGAACGCAGGTTGCCCATTCCATAGTCGACGATCGAGATGCGTTGCGCCATGGATGCCCGGGAGGCTCTAGAGGCTCCCCTTGGTGGACGGGATGGTCCCGGCGGCGCGCGGGTCGGGCTCGACCGCCATGCGCAGGGCGCGCGCGAAGGCCTTGAAGATCGTCTCGCACTGGTGGTGGGCGTTGTCGCCGCGCAGGTTGTCCACGTGCACGGTGGCCTGGGCATGGTTCACCAGGCCCTGGAAGAATTCGTGCGTGAGGTCGACGTCGAACTCCCCCACACGGGCGCGCGTGAACTTCACGTTGTACTCGAGCCCGGGGCGGCCGGAAAAGTCCACCACCGCGCGCGACAGCGCCTCGTCGAGCGGCACGTAGGCATGGCCATAGCGACGAATGCCCTTCTTGTCGCCGAGCGCCTTGGCGAGCGCCATGCCGAGCGTGATGCCGATGTCCTCCACCGTGTGGTGCGCATCGATCTCGAGGTCACCCCGGGCGCGCACCGTGAGGTCGAGCGCGCCATGGCGGGCGATCTGGTCGAGCATGTGGTCGAGGAACGGGATGCCGGAAGCGAGCGACGCCTCGCCGCGGCCATCAAGGTCGACAGCCACGAAGACCTGGGTCTCCTTGGTGTCTCTCTGGATTTCCGCCTTACGCATTTTGGGGGCCGAGGATCGAGGCGAGCGCTTCGAGCAGTTTCGCGTTCTCGTCGGGAGTGCCGACCGTGAGCCTCAAGCAGTTGGCGAGCAGTGGATGCATGCCGTGCAATGACTTGATCAATATACCACGCGCTTTCAGGGCCTCGAAGGCGCCCGGCGCGTCGGCCACGCGCACCAGGATGAAGTTGGCCGCGGAGGGGAAGCGGCGCACGCCGGGCATCCTGCCCAGCACCGACTCCAGGCGCGCGCGCTCGGCCACGATCGCCCGCGTCTGGGCGGCGAACACCGCCTCTTCCGCGAGCAGCATTTCCGCCGCCGCCATGGTGAGGACATTCACGTTGTAGGGCGGGCGCAGCTTCTCGAACTCGCCGATCCAGCCGGACGGGCCCACGGCGAGGCCCAGGCGCAGGCCCGCGAGCCCGAGCTTCGATACCGTCCGGACGAGGACCAGGTTCGGATGCCGGCCGACTTCGTCCATCAGCGAGGCGCCGCCGGCGAACGGGTAGTAGGCCTCGTCGACCACCACCAGGCCCGGGGCCGCCGCGATGAGACGCAGCAACGCATCGCGTGGGAAAAGATTGCCGGTCGGGTTGTTCGGGTAGGCGATCCACGTAAGCGCCGGATGGTGGGTATCGAAGGCCGCGCGCATCGCGCGCTCGTCGAGGCGGAGATCCGAGTCGAGCGGCACGCCCGCGAACTTCATTCCCGCGGCGGTCGCGCTCAAGCGGTACATGACGAAGGTGGGTTCCGGCGCGAGCGCGACCGCCCCGGGACGCGCGAGCGCGAGCGAGATGACCTGGATCAGCTCGTCGGAGCCGTTGCCGAGCACCATGTCGAGCGCGTCGGGGATGCCCATGGCGCGCCGCAACCGGTCCTTCAATTTCGCCGCGACCGGATCGGGATAGCGATTCACCGCGACCTCGGCGAGGCGTTCGCCCATGCGCGCCGCGAGCTCCGGGGGCAACCGGTACGGATTCTCCATCGCGTCGAGCTTCACCATCCCCTCGGCGGGGGGCACGTGATAGGCCTTCAGCGCCAGGATCTCCTCGCGCACCAGGTCCCCGGGTGCGTTCCTCACCGTCGTGTCGCCGCCGGCTTCATTTCCCCTCGATCCGCCACTCGGCGCTGCGCGCGTGAGCCTCGAGCCCCTCCGCCCGCGCGAGGATCGCGGCCACGCGTCCGAGAGTCGCGGCGCCGCGAGGCGAGACCGAGATCAGGCTGGAGCGCTTCTGGAAGTCGTAGACGCCAAGGGGCGAAGCGAAGCGCGCGGTGCGCGAGGTCGGCAGCACGTGGTTCGGGCCCGCGCAGTAGTCGCCGAGCGATTCGGAGGCGTGGTGGCCGAGAAAGATGGCGCCGGCGTGGCGGATCGCGGGCAGCAACGCCTCCGGGTCCGCCACCGCGAGCTCGAGGTGCTCCGGCGCGATGCGATTGGCGATCTCGCACGCCTCGGCCAGGTCGCGCACCGTGATCAGCGCCCCACGGCCCTGGAGCGAGGCGGCGATGATCCGCGCCCTGGGCATCGACGGCAACTGGCGGCGCATCGCTTCGGCAACGCGGTCGGCGAGCGCCCGGTCCGGCGTGAGCAGGATCGACTGCGCGACCTCGTCGTGCTCGGCCTGGGAGAAGAGGTCCATCGCCACCCAGTCGGCGTTGGCGCTCGAATCGGCGATCACCAGCACCTCCGAGGGGCCGGCGACCATGTCGATGCCGACGCGGCCGAAAACCTTCCGCTTGGCCGCGGCGACATAGGCGTTGCCGGGGCCCACCACCTTGTCCACCGCGGGAATGGTGGCGGTGCCGAAGGCGAGCGCGCCGACGGCCTGCGCCCCGCCCACGCGGAAGATTCGATCGACACCGGCCAGCGCCGCGGCCGCGAGGACCGCTTCGTTCGGCGTGCCGTCCGGGGTCGGCGTCACCATGGCGAGCCGCGGCACACCGGCGACCTTGGCCGCGACCGCGGTCATCAGCACCGACGACGGGTAGGCCGCCTTGCCGCCCGGTACGTAAAGGCCCACGGAATCGAGCGGCGTCACCTGCTGGCCGAGCACGGTGCCATCGGGCTCCTCGGAGCGCCACGAGTCCTGCCGCTGGCGCTCGTGGTGCGCGCGGATGCGCTCCGCGGCGAACCTGAGCGCATCGGCCTCGGCGGCCGGCAGCGTGCGCAGCGCCTCGCGAGCGCGCTCCATCGGGATCTCGAGCTCGGCGGCGGAGCGCGGCGTCCAGCGATCGAAGCGGGCGGTAAGCTCCAGCAGCGCGGCGTCACCCCGTTGGCGAACGTCCTCGAGAATCGTGGCGGTGGCGCGATCGACCGATTCGTCCTGCGCGGCCTCGAAAGCGAGCAGCTCGCGCAACGCGGACTCGAAGCCCGCGTCGTCCGACGAAAGGCGGCGGATCTCAACCACGGCAGGCAGCGCGGAAAGCCTCGATCAACGGCGCGATCGCGTCGCGCTTGAGCTTGAGCGAGGCGGGATTGACGATGAGGCGACTGGAGATCTGCATCACTTCCTCGACCACGACCAGCTTGTTGGCGCGCAGCGTATTACCGGTGTCCACGAGGTCGACGATCGCGTCGGCCAGCCCCACCAGCGGCGCCAGTTCCATCGAACCGTAGAGCTTGATCAGATTCACGTGCACGCCCTTGGCGGCGAAGTGTTCGCGCGCGGTGCGGATGTACTTGGTGGCGACGCGCAGGCGCGCCCCACGCTTCACCGCCGCGGCATAGTCGAAGGCCTCGGGCGCGGCGACCGCCATCCGGCAGCGCGCGATCCCCAGATCGAGCGGCTGGTAGAGGCCCTCGCCGCCATGCTCGGCCAGCAGGTCGCGGCCGGCCACGCCGAGGTCGGCGGCGCCGTACTGGACGTAAGTGGGCACGTCGGAGGCGCGCACCAGGATCATGCGCAGCCCTGCCCGGCTGGTGGCGATCACGAGCTTGCGGGATCGCTCCGGATCCTCCGCGGCCTCGATGCCGGCGCGCGCCAGCAGCGGCAGCGTCTCCTCGAGGATGCGGCCCTTGGCGAGCGCGAGGGTGATCACGGCGCCGCTCACAGCCTGCGGATGCGCGCGCCCAGGACGGCGAGACGCGCCTCGATCTTCTCGTAGCCGCGATCCAGGTGGTAGATGCGATCGATGATCGTCTCGCCCGAGGCGACCAGGCCCGCGATCACGAGGCTTGCCGAGGCGCGCAGGTCGGTCGCCATCACCGTGGCGCCGGTGAGGCTTTCCACGCCGTGGACGATCGCGGTGTTGCCCTCGATGTCGATGTGCGCGCCCAGCCGGCGCAGCTCCTGCACGTGCATGAAGCGATTCTCGAAGATCGTCTCGGTCACCTGCGCCACGCCATCGGCCACGGAATTGAGGGCGATGAACTGCGCCTGCATGTCGGTGGGGAACCCGGGGTGCGGCGCGGTGCGCAGGCCCACCGCCCGCGGCCGCGAGGCCATCGCGAGCCGGATGGTGCTCTCGCCCACCTCGACCACCGCGCCGGCATCGCGCAACTTGCCGATCACCGCCTCCAGGCTGCCCACGGGCGCGTGGGTGAGCGTGACGCTCCCGCGGGTGGCCGCCGCGGCGCAAAGGAAGGTCCCCGCCTCGATGCGGTCCGGCATCACCGCATGCTCGACCCCGAAGAGCGCGTCCACGCCCTGGATGACGATCACGTCGGTCCCGTGCCCCTTGATCCTCGCGCCCATGCCGATCAGGCAGCGCGCGAGGTCGATCACCTCCGGCTCGCGCGCGGCGTTCTCGAGCACCGTCTCGCCGCTCGCGAGGCAGGCCGCCATCATCAGTTTCTCGGTGCCGGTGGCGGTCACCGTGTCCATG
>JBKJTM010000477.1:0-3953 GCA_046590805.1 Usitatibacter sp. | reverse complement strand
GCCGCGGACATAAATTAGGGTGTTGGCGGTGCCGAGATCGATCGCGAGGTCGGTGGAGAAGTACTTGGAAACGAAAGAGAACATCTTGATCCGTAAAGAGATTCGGCCTGCCGCGGGGGGCGCGGCGGCGGGTGCGTTTATAATAGCCCAAATTCCAGCGAGGAATTAAGGCCTTAGCGGCACTTTCCATGCTTTCCCTTGAAGAAGTTACCCGCCTCGCCCGGCTCGCCCGGATCGAGGTCCGGGACGCCGAGGCGGCCCGCCTGCGCGATGAGCTGAACGGCATCCTCGGCCTGATCGACCAGATGCGCGCGGTGGACACGGCGGGGGTCGATCCCATGTCGCATCCCCAGCCGGTGGTCCAGCGGCTGCGCGAGGATGAGGTCACCGAAACCGACCAGCGCGACCTTTTCCAGTCGGTCGCGCCCGAAGTCCGCGACGGCCTCTACCTCGTCCCGCGAGTGATCGAGTAGGTGGCGAGCACGCTTGCCCGGCTGTCGCGCGAGCTGCGCGCGAAGCGCATCTCGAGCGAGCAGGTCGCGCGCGATTATCTCGATCGCATCGCGGCCGCGGGCGATTTGAACGCCTTCATCACCGTCGATCGTGACAAGACGCTCACCCAGGCGCGCGCCGCGGATGCGCGCATCGCGAAGGGCGACGCGGGGCCGCTCACCGGCGTCCCGATCGCGCACAAGGACCTCTTCTGCGCCAGGGGCTGGCGCACCACGTGCGGCTCGAAGATGCTCGAGAGCTTCGTCTCGCCGTACGACGCGCACGTGATCGAGCGCTTCGATGCCGCCGGCGCGGTGATCCTCGGCAAGACCAACATGGATGAGTTCGCGATGGGCTCGTCCAACGAAAGCTCGCATTTCGGGCCGGTGAAGAACCCGTGGGACAAGCGCGCGGTGCCGGGCGGAAGCTCCGGCGGCTCGGCGGCGGCGGTGGCGGCGCGTCTTGCGCCCGCGGCCACCGGCACCGACACCGGCGGCTCGCTCCGCCCCCCCCCATCGCTCACCGGCACCTGCGGCATCCGGCCCACCTACGGGCGCGTGTCGCGCTACGGCATGGTGGCCTTCGCCTCTTCCCTCGACCAGGGCGGGGCCCTCGCCACCAGCGCCGAAGACCTGGCGATGATGCTGGAGGTGATGGCCGACTTCGATCCGCGCGATTCCACCTGCATCGACCGGCCGCGCGACGACTACGTGGCGAAGCTGGGGGGTGGCGTCGCGGGCTTGCGCATCGGGCTGCCGCGCGAGTACTTCACCCGCGATCTCGCGCGCGACGTGGCCGAGCCGATCCTTGCGGCCGTCGAGGAGATGAAGCGCCTGGGCGCGGCGGTGGTCGACGTCGACCTTCCCAACCAGCACCTCTCGGTGCCGGTGTACTACGTGCTCGCGCCCGCGGAAGCCTCGTCCAACCTGTCGCGCTTCGACGGCGTGCGCTACGGTCATCGCGCCGAGAGCTACACCGATCTCAACGACATGTACTGCAAGACGCGCTCCGAGGGCTTCGGGCCCGAGGTGAAGCGCCGCATCATGATCGGCACCTACGTGCTCTCGCACGGTTACTACGACGCGTATTACCTGCAGGCGCAGCGCCTGCGGCGGCTGATCGCGCGCGATTTCACCGAGGCGTTCGCGAAGTGCGACCTGATCGTGGGCCCGGCGGCGCCGACGGTCGCGTTCGACCTGGGAGCCAGGACCACCGATCCGGTGCAGATGTACCTGGATGACCTCTACACGATCCCGATCAACCTCGCGGGGCTGCCGGGGATGTCGATCCCGTGCGGCTTCGGCGCCCAGGGACGGCCGGTGGGGATGCAGATCGTCGGCAACTACTTCGACGAGGCGCGCATGCTCGCCGCGGCCCACGCTTATCAGCAGGTAACGGATTGGCACACACGGGTGCCACCGGGGTTTGTTTGAAAGCGTTCCAATCTCCCGTATGAACTGGGAAGTCGTCATTGGATTGGAGACGCACGCGCAGCTGACCACGCGCTCGAAGATCTTTTCCGGATCGGCAATCGCATTCGGCGCCCCCCCCAACACGCAAGCCTCCGCGGTCGATCTCGCGTTGCCGGGAACGCTGCCGGTTTTGAACCGCGGCGCGGTCGAACGCGCGATCCGCTTCGGCATCGCGGTCGGCGGCACCATCGCGCCGCGCAGCATCTTCGCGCGCAAGAATTATTTCTACCCCGACCTCCCCAAGGGCTACCAGGTGAGCCAGTACGAGCAGCCGATCGTGGCCGGCGGCACGCTCGCGATCGTCGTGGGCGGCGAGGAGAAAGTCGTGCGCCTCACGCGCGCCCACCTCGAGGAGGACGCCGGCAAGTCGCTGCACGAGGATTTCCACGGCATGACCGGGCTCGACCTGAATCGCGCCGGCACCCCGCTCCTCGAGATCGTCTCCGAGCCCGACATGCGCTCGTCCGCGGAGGCCGTCGCCTACGCCAAGGCCCTGCACGCGCTGGTGCGCTGGATCGGCATCTGCGACGGCAACATGCAGGAGGGCTCCTTCCGTTGCGACGCGAACGTATCCGTTCGCCGTCCCGGGGATCCGCTGGGCACGCGCTGCGAGATCAAGAACCTCAACTCCTTCCGCTTCATGCAGCAGGCGATCGACTACGAGGTGCGCCGCCAGGTGGAGCTGATCGAGGACGGAGGAGCCGTGGTGCAGGAAACGCGCCTCTTCGATCCCGACCGCGGCGAGACGCGGCCGATGCGCTCCAAGGAGGACGCGCAGGACTACCGTTACTTCCCCGATCCGGACTTGCTGCCGGTGGAGATCCCCGCGCGCTGGATCGAGGCGGTCGCGGCCGCCATGCCGGAGCTGCCGGAGACGTTGCGCCGCCGCTTCCGCGAGGAGCTTGCGCTACCGTCGCAGACCGCGAGCCTGCTCACCGAGAGCCGCGAGAAAGCCGACTATTTCGTCGCGGCGGCGCGCGGCCTCGAGGCGCCGCAGCTCGCGGCCAACTGGGTCGCCGGCGAGATGTCGGCGCTGATGAACGATCGCGACCTGGATTTCTCCGCGCCGCCGGTGGCCGCGGAAGCATTCGGGCGGCTCCTCGCGCGCATCGAGGACGGGACCATCTCGGGCAAGGCCGCCAAGGACGTGCTGCAGGCGATGGCCGACGGCGCGGGCGACGCCGATGCCGTGATCGCGGCGAAGGGGCTGCGGCAGATTTCCGATGCCGGGCCGCTTGAAGCCGCGATCGCCGCGGTGCTTTCGGCCAACGCGAAGCAGGTCGAGGACTACCGCGCCGGCAAGGAAAAGGCCTTCAACAGCCTCGTGGGCCAGGTGATGAAGGCCACCCAGGGCAAGGCCAACCCGCAGGAAGCGAGCCGGCTGCTGAGGGAAAAGCTGGGCGGCTGAGCGCTCCGCTCAGCGCTCCAACACGCAGTTGACCATGCTGATCTTGGCGCCGACCTTGCACGCGTAGGTCTGGCCCGCCGGGCACTCGTAGACCTTGTCGCCGCAGGTGGCCTTGCCGGCCGCGCCCGCGCCCAGCGTGCCGGCGATGGACTTGGGCGGCGGCGCCTCGACCGTCCTGGTGCCGGTCTTGAGGGCCACCCAGCGCCGCTTGTCGGTGTCGAACTTGACGCGGGTCTCCTCGATCTCCTTCTCGCTCGCGCTGATCGACTTGGCGATGCTGGCCTTCTCGGCCTTGAGGCGGTCGACCTCCTCTACCAGTTGCTTGGGCACTTCCTTCTCCTTCTTGCCCTTGCCGCTCTTGCCGGCCTTGTAGAACTCCATCTCCTCGTCCAGCTCCGCCATGCGCTTGTCGGTGGCCTTGAGGCGTTCCTGGCCGGTCTTGATGCGTCCCCTGAGCGGCTCGATGTTTCGGTCGCGCACCACGTCGAACTCCTTCTCGGAGCTGAACGTCTGCAGCAGAGCCGTGTCCTTGCGCTTCTGCTCGCCGGCAACCTTGTCGGTTTCGAGCTTCCTCACGGCCG
>JBKJTM010000321.1:0-3047 GCA_046590805.1 Usitatibacter sp. | reverse complement strand
CTTCACCAACCTCTTCATAGCGCTGGCGCCGATCCCCGCGAACCTCCCGCAGACCCTGGACGCGATGAAGAAGGCCGGCGTCCCGGTGATCGCCTACGGCAACTTCCTCAACATCGTGCTCAACTTCGTGATCCTCGCCTTGGTGGTGTTCGTCATGGTGAAGCAGATCAACCGCGTGCGCCGCGAGGCGCCCAAGGCGCCAGCGGCCCCGCCCGAGGACGTGATGCTGCTGCGCGAAATCCGCGATTCGCTCGCGCGCAAGGCGTAAGGAGAGCGGCACGCCGCGGCTACAATCCGCGGCTTTAGCCTCACTGGAAACATGCGCAAGCTCTGGCTGGTCTTCGCCCAGGCCGTCACCCTCACCTTGGCGGTCCTGTTCGTCGTGAGTCTGGTGAAGCCCGATTGGCTCGCCTGGCGCGCGCAGGTGGTCGAGCTGCGCGAGGCCGCCCCGGGTCCCGCCGTCGCGCTGGCTGCGGCCGGCCGGCCATTCTCCTTCAGCGAGGCGGCGAAGAAGGCGATTCCGTCGGTCGTGAACATCTCCGCCACCCGCCAGGTGAATCGGCGCACCCCGCTCCTGGACGATCCTGCCTTCCAGCGCTTCTTCGGCGAGCGTTTCCAGCTCCCCCCCGAGACGCAGCTCTCGCTCGGGTCCGGCGTGATCGTGAGCCGCGAGGGATACATCCTCACCAACGACCACGTGGTGGAGGGGGTGACCGACATCCAGGTGACCCTCAACGACGGACGCACGCTGGTAGGGAAGGTCGTCGGGACCGATCCGGAAACCGACCTCGCAGTGGTGCGCATCACCGCCCCGAGCCTCACGGCCGTGACTTTCGGGCAGTCGGAGCAGGCGCGCGTCGGCGACGTGGTGCTCGCGATCGGCGACCCGTTCAGTGTTGGGCAGACCGTGACCATGGGAATCATCTCCGCGGTGGGACGCGAGATCGGCACCGCGAATCCGTTCGGCAGCTTCATCCAGACCGACGCCGCGATCAACCCCGGCAATTCGGGCGGCGCTCTGGTGGATACCGCCGGCAACCTGATCGGCATCAACACCCTCATCTTTTCCCGCTCCGGGGGCTACCAGGGCATCGGCTTCGCCATCCCGGTGAGCCTCGCCAAGCGCGTGCTCGAGCAGATCATCGAGACCGGCACCGTGACCCGGGGCTGGTTCGGCGTGGACGTCGCGGACATCACGCCGGAGCTGGCCGAATCCCTCGGGCTCAAGGGGACGCGCGGGGCGATCGTGGGCGCGATCGAGCGCGGCAGCCCGGCGGAGAAGAGCGGCATCAAGCTGGGCGACGTGATCGTGAGCGTGAACGGCAAGCCGGTCGCCAACACCAGCGCGACGCTTGCCGCGATCGCCGAGATGCCTCCCGGTAAATCGGTGCCCGTGCGCGTGATCCGCAGGAACCAGGAGCTGGGCGTCGACGTCCAGGTCGGCAAACGCCGGCCGCGGCCGAAGACCGAGGAGTGAAGCGGACCTACTCCTGCGAGGCTTCGCCCGCCACGGGGGCGACCTTGCGCCGCTTCTCGATCGCCTGGCCCAAGAGGATCCCCACCTCGTAGAGGAAGCACATCGGCAGCGCGAGCGCGATTTGCGAGACCACGTCGGGCGGCGTCACCACCGCGGCGACGACGAAGATCGCCACGATCACGTAGCCGCGCCATTCGCGCAGCTGCGCCACGTTGACGAGCCCCATCAGCACCAGGACCACCACCACCACCGGCACTTCGAACGCCAGGCCGAAGGCCATGAACATGCCGAGCACGAAGTTGAAATAGGCCTCGATGTCGGGCGCGACCGAGATGCTCTTGGGCGCGAAGGTGGCGATGAAGCGGAAGACGCCGCCGAAGACCACGAAGTAGCAGAAGATCATCCCGGCGAGGAAGAGGAGCGTGCTGCTCACCACCAGCGGCAGCGCGAGGCGCTTCTCGTGCAGGTAGAGCCCGGGAGCCACGAACGCCCACACCTGGTAGAGGATGAAGGGCAGCACCACCACGAAGGCCGCCATGAAAGCGATCTTCACCGGGATCAGGAACGGGGTGATGACGCCGGTGGCGATCATGCGCGACCCCTCGGGCAGGTTCGCCATCAGCGGCGCGGCGAGGAGATCGTAGAGCTCCGCGCTGAAAAAAAGCGTCGGCGCGCAGGCGACGAAGAACACGATGAGGGAGTGCACGAGCCGCTGACGCAGCTCGATCAGGTGCGACAGGAAGGTTTCCTGGCTCTCCTCCACGCCCGTCAGGCCCCGCCCGCGGATCCTGCCGCCCGGGATTGCGCGGGCGCGTCGATCCCCAGCTCGAGCTGCGGCGAGGGCGGCGGCTGCGGCGCCTCGCCCGCGGGATCAGAGGCGCTCTCGGACGATGCCGGAGGCTCACCTACCAGCTCGCGATCCACCGCCGTGCGCAGTTCGTTCACCTCGCGCTCGGCCTGGGCGGCCTGGGACTCGATGTCGGACTGGAAGGAGCGCGCGGCGTTTTCGAACTCGCTCTTCACCTTGCCCAGCTCGGCAAGCTCCATCTCGCGGCTGATGTCCGACTTCACCTGGGTTACGTAGCGCTGCAGCCGGCCGAAGAGCACCCCGAGGGTGCGCGCGACCTTTGGCAGGCGCTCCGGCCCGATGACCACGAGCGCGACCACGCCGATCACGAAGAGCTCCGAGAATCCGATATCGAACATGCGCGGGGGGAGCGCGGGGCGCGGGTGAGGCGGCGGAAGCGAAGCGCGAAGCGCCTCAGCTCTTCTGCTTGTCCTTGATCTCGCCTTCGATGGTGGTGCCGGGAGCACCGATCTCACCCGAGGCGGCGGTCTTCGACTTGTCGTCGTCGCCGCCCTTCACCCCGTCCTTGAAGCCCTTCACCGCGCCGCCGAGGTCGGTGCCGATGTTGCGCAGCTTCTTCGTGCCGAAGATCAGAAGCACGATGACGAGGACAATCACCCAATGCCAGATGCTGAACGAACCCATGTTGCTTTCTCCTGGAGCGGCGGGAGGGCGTTCCTCTTGGAATCGACCCCGTCAGGAGGGCGTAACCATGCGCCCGAG
>JBKJTM010000222.1:0-2578 GCA_046590805.1 Usitatibacter sp. | reverse complement strand
AGAACGGCGGCGGCATCACGCGCTTCTACATCGGCGTCTGGTACAAGGGCCCGGGCCTGGAAATCAACGACGTCGGTTTCATGACGAACGCTAACAACATGGGGCAGTCCAACTGGCTGGCGCTCGTGCTGCAGGAGCCGAAGTGGTTCTATCGCCGGTGGCAGGTCAACGTCAACCAGTGGAATGCCTGGTATCCGGATGGCCTCAACACCGGACACGGCGGCAACATCAACATGAACGGCCAGCTGAAGAACATGTGGCACGTGTACGCGGGGTTGGGCGGCGAACTGGGATCGTATTGCGGCTCGTGCCTGCGCGGAGGGCCCGCCCTGTACCAGAGTCCGTCCCTGCAGGGCTGGGCTGGCTTCACCGGCGACCAGCGTCGCCCGGTGTACCTCGGCTTCAACTCGTTCTTCCGTCGCACCGATGACGGCCGTTCGCTCAACGTGAACCTGTCCCCGCGCATCGAGGGCCGCGTGTCGAGCTCCTTCTCCACCTCGCTCGGCGTCTCCTTCAGCCGCAACACCGACGACCGGCAGTGGTTAGGCAACTTGGGCGCACTGGACAGCGATACCACGCACTACACCGTGGCCCGCCTGTCCCAGAAGACGATGGCGCTCACGACGCGCATCAACTGGACGGCGTCGCCTACGCTCTCGCTACAGATGTACGCCCAACCCTTCGTCACGGGCGGCGACTACAGCAACTGGCGCGAAACGGTGAACCCGCGTGCGAAGGATTACGACGACCGCTTCAGTCCTTTCACGCAGAAGGGCGAGCCGGGTGGCTTCAACTTCAAGCAGTTCCGCTCCAACACGGTGCTGCGCTGGGAGTACCGCCCGGGATCCACGCTCTTCTTCGTCTGGGCGCAGGGCCGCATCCAGGATGACATGGACCCCGGCTCGTTCCGCTTCAGCCGCGACTATCGTAACCTGTTCAGCGCACATCCGGAGAACACCTTCCTCATCAAGGCGAGCTACTGGTTCTCCATGTAGCGCGAGCGGTAGCCTGCGCCCGCGACTGCCGCCCCGATGCGCCTCCACAGGTGCATCGGGGCGGGTTGTTTCGCGGGCCGCTATTCCTCGTCCCGCACCGCGAGGCGGCGACGCTCGACGATGACCTCGCGCACGGTGAATCCCACCGCGGTGGCGGCGTGCACCAGCGCAGACTCCGTTGCGCGACCGTCGTGGTCGATGATCGCCCGCCCGATGGTGACCTCGGCGGTCGCGATGCCATCGATGCGCGCCAGCGACGTGAACAGTGCGCGCGCGCAGTGCACCGTCGTCATGCCGTCGAGATAGAGCGTGGTGATCATCGAGGGTGAAAAGTAGCACGCCCTCGCGTGAGCGAACGTCGCCCGCCAGATTTCACGCCATGAAAGTTGCCTTTCTCGGGCTCGGCGCCATCGGCGCGCCCATGGCCGTGCACCTGGCCGGCCCCCATGAGCTCACCGTCTGGAACCGCACCGCCACCAAGGCCGACGCCTTCGCCGGAAGTCACCGCGCGACGGTCGGCGCTTCCCCGCGCCTCTCGGTGGCGGACGCGGCGGTGGTCATCACCTGTCTCCCGACATCGCGCGAGGTCGAGTCCTTGCTGGACGGGCCCGACGGCGTGCTCGCCGGCATGAAGCCGGGCACGCTGCTCGTCGATTGCACGTCGGGCGATCCCGCCACGTCACGCCGCATCGCGTCCCGTCTCGCGCAAGCGGATATCGCCTTCGTCGACGCGCCGGTGAGCGGAGGGACCTCCGGCGCGGTCGCGGGCACCCTGACCGTGATGTGCGGCGGCGAGGACGCGGCGTTCGCGCGTGCGCTGCCGGTGCTCAAGGCGTTCGGCAAGAAGATCGTGCACGTGGGACCTGCAGGTGCGGGACACGCGCGCAAGGCTGTCAACAACGCCCTGCTCGCTGTGCACATCTGGTCCATCGCCGAAGGGCTCGCGGCGCTCACCAAGGCGGGCGTGAAGCCCAGCGCGGCGCTCGACGTGATCAACGCCTCGAGCGGCCGCTCCAACACCTCCGAGAATCTCATTCCCCAGCGCGTGGTGACGCGGGCCTTCCCCCGCACCTTCCGCCTGGCGCTGCTGGAGAAGGACGTGGCAATCGCCGCCGAGTTCCTGCGCGACCAGCGCGTGCCGTCGCCGGTGATTCAAGGTGTCGCCGAGCTGTTTCGCCTCGCCCGCCTGGAACTCGGCGAGGTGGCCGACCACGTGGAGGCGACCCAGATCGTCGAGCGCTGGAGCGACGTGCTCATCACCGTCTAGCGTTTTCCTCACTCGAGTTTCCCACGTCAACGCCATGATGAAGACATCCACCGCAGCCGAGGCGCGCGTCGCGTCGGTCGAGGACATTCGGGGGCGCTTTCCCGCCCTTCGCCGCAGGCACGGGGCACATCCCGTTGCCTTCTTCGACGGACCCGGGGGCACGCAGGTGCCCACCGACGTCGTCGACGCGATGACCGACTATCTCTACAACCACAACGCCAACACCCACTGGCTCTATCCCAGCAGCGTGGAGACCGATGCCATGCTGTTCGCGGCGCGAGAGGTGGCGGCCGACCTGCTCAACGCCGGCAGCGAC
>JBKJTM010000109.1:0-3432 GCA_046590805.1 Usitatibacter sp. | reverse complement strand
CGTGTCGCTCCTTGTCGCGATAGAACGGCGTACCCGATAGGGACCACGGCGTAACCTGACGGTAGCTCCTCCGCAAGCCAAGCAGCGAAACAACAACAAGGCGGAAAACGGCGCGATGACGTATCAGCATTCCGTTCGGGAGCACCCGGCATGAAGGCCCTGCACTTCGACATCCGTCCGGTCGCCGCGGCACTGCACGACGGCTTCGCGCTGGCGCTCGCCTTCATCGGCGCCATGGCGCTCCTCACCCCGGGCGGCATCACGCCCATGGACCTCGAGCTCGTGGTCCTCGCGTTCCTGGCCGCCATCCCGCTGCAGGTCGCGGTGAACGTGGTCTTCGGCGTGTACCACGGGGTCTGGCGCTACACGAGCCTGCCCGATATCCAGCGCATCGTCTTCGCGGTGATGACCGGCACGGTCTGCATCTCCCTCGCGCTGCGCGTCCTCGGACTGGACGCCCGACTCGGCTATCGCGAGTACCTGCTGTACCCGCTGCTTCTCATCGCCATCATGTCGCTCTCGCGCATGGGCTTCCGTTCCTTCAAGGAGTGGGCGCTCTACGGGCGCGGCGGCGAGCAGGGCACGCCGGTGGTCATCATGGGCGCCGGCGATTCCGCGGTCGGCCTGGTGAAAGAGCTGTCGCGCAGCCACGAGTGGCACGTGGTCGGCATGCTGGATGACGACGAGAAAAAGCGCGGGCGCCTGCTGCACGGCGTGCGCGTGATCGGGCCGCTGGAGGAGCTGCCGCGCTTCGCGCAGCGCACCAAGCTGCGCCACGCGATCATCGCCATGCCCTCGGTGCCGTACAAGGTGCGCCGCCGTGTGGTCGAGGTCTGCAACCGCGCCAAGGTCTCGGTGATGACGGTGCCGACGCTGGACAACGTGCATGCCGGCAAGGGCCCGCCCGCCCGCATCCGCAAGGTGGCGGTGGAAGACCTGATGAAGCGCGAGGCGGTGACGCTCGACGACGCCCAGCTCCACGACCTCCTTTCGAGCCAGGTGGTGATGGTCACCGGCGCGGGCGGCTCGATCGGCTCGGAGCTTTGCCGCCAGATCGCCGCCTACCAGCCGGCGATGCTGGTGCTCTTCGAGATGAACGAGTACGCGATGTACAGGGTGGACGAGGAGCTGCGCGAGGCATTCCCCGAGCTGCCGGTGGCGAGCATGGTGGGCGACATCAAGAACGTCCGCCGCGTGAACCAGGTGATGCACCAGTATTCGCCGGCGCTCGTGTTCCATGCGGCCGCGTACAAGCACGTGCCGCTGATGGAAGAGGCCAACGCCTGGGAGGCGGTCCAGAACAACGTGTTAGGCACCTACGTCGTGGCGCGCGCCGCGATCGAGTACGGGGTGAAGAAGTTCGTCTTCGTCTCCACCGACAAGGCGGTCAACCCGACCAACGTGATGGGCGCCACCAAGCGCCTGGCAGAGATGGTGTGCCAGGCGCTGCAGGCGAGCAGCGAGACCCGCTTCGAGATGGTGCGCTTCGGCAACGTGCTCGGCAGCGCCGGCAGCGTGATCCCGAAATTCCAGGAGCAGATCGATCGCGGCGGCCCGGTCACGGTGACGCACCCGGAGATGGTCCGCTACTTCATGTCCATCCCCGAGGCCGCGCAGCTGGTGCTGCAGGCCGGCAGCATGGGCCTGGGCGGCGAGATTTTCGTGATGGACATGGGCGAGCCGGTGCGCATCGTCGACCTGGCGCGCGACATGATCCGGCTCTCCGAGCTCTCGGAGAGCGAGATCCGCATCGTCTATACCGGTCTCAGGCCGGGCGAAAAGCTCTTCGAGGAGCTGCTGGCTGACGACGAGCACACCCGCCCCACGCCGCACCCGAAGCTGCGCATCGCCAAGGCGCGCGAGGTCGATCCCGATTGGCTCGACGGGTTGCTCGAGTGGCTGCGCAACGACCGCACCCCGGGCGATTCGGAAGTCCGACGCGACCTCAAGCGTTGGGTTCCGGAATACCAGACGCAGATGCGACCGAAGCTCACCACCGTGGGGCCCACGCGGGCCGTGGGCGGCGGGACTTAGTCTTCGCTCGCCGCGGCTACCGCCGCGCGCGGGGATCGTTCCGGGATGCGCAGGGAAGGCTCCGCGGCAGCGGCGAGGCCGGTCGTGACCGCCAGGTCGAGAGAGGCCGCCATCGCCTCGGCCACCGTGATATCGGACGCCTCGCGCGATGCCGGCTGCAGCAGCCGATGCGGCACGCCCCACGGGCGCCAGTACGACGCGGGCGATGTCCCGAAGAAGCACACGATCGGCTTCCCCAGCGCCGCGGCCAGGTGCATGGCGCCTCCGTCGCTGCAGATCAGGAGGTCGCACGCAGCGAGCTCGGCGATCAGGTGATCGAGGCTACGAGTGGCCACGGGTTTAACCCCTATCGGCCCCGCGGCTGCGAGGATGAGGCGTGCCCTTTCGTCGTCGCCCGGGTGGCGGCGGTCGCTTGCCTCGCCCGGGGACCAGTACAAACGCAACGTCGCGTCGGTGCGCGCGTGCAGCTCGCGCAGCAGTTGCGCGAAGCGCTCCCCAGGCCAGCGGTTGCCGGCCTTGCGTGTGCTCACGTGCACGCCGATCACCGGCGGGCCCGGCTCCCGGCGAGCCGTTGGGGCAAGCCTGCCGATGCGTAGCGGTGGCGGCGCTCCCTCGATGCCCAGCGGACCCACGATGCGGAAGGTGTCCTCCACGTGGTGGCATGACCCGGGTCCGTGATGCTCCACCGGGTGGTCGACGCCGGCGATCGATGCGCCCGGAGGAACGAATGCAACGATGTGCCGGGGCTTCAGCCATCGCGCGAGGCGCACCTGCCTGGGCTGGTAGCCTGGCGCCGCTACCACCACGTAGTCGAAACGAAGCGCGCGCAGCGCCATCAACTGGCGCACGCGAAGGGTCCACTCGGCAAGCCACGGCCGGCGGGTATCGCGATGCTTGCTCTTGGTATAGACGTGCACGCTGTCGACGTCCGGGTGGCCCTCGAGCACCGGCGCGTTGTAGCTGTTCACCAGGGCCTCGATGCGCGCCCCGGGAAACTTGTGGCGCAGCGCGGAGAACACCGGCGTGGTCAGCACGAGGTCGCCAATGTTGTCCTGGCGCATGACGAGGATCCTCATGCCGCGCGCGCGCTCGCCCGCGCGAAGCCGAGCAGCATGCCGTTCACCGCCCAGAACAGCAGGGCGTTGTGGCGGTAGAAGAAATCATCCGTCATGTTCTTCACCAGGAAGCCCACGATCAGCGTGAGGCCGATCACGCCCAGCGGGGCGAGGCGCCCGTCGGCGAGCATCCCGCGGTAGGCGAGCGCCAGTGCCGCCATCAGCGCGGTGAAGGCGGCGAGGCCCACAACGCCCAGCTGCAGCGCCACGTTCACGAACACGTTGTGGCCGTGACGGATGGAAACGTCGTGCCCGGCGGGCGTGATCGGAAGGAAGCGATCGG
>JBKJTM010000084.1:0-3334 GCA_046590805.1 Usitatibacter sp. | reverse complement strand
GTGTTCGACTGGGCCTGGGCCGACGCCTACGAGCGCCACGGGCTCGCCTACTACCCCAAGCTGCTTTGCGCCGTGCCGTTCACGCCGGCCACCGGCGCGCGGCTGCTCGCGCGAACGCCTGCGGCACGGCAGGCGCTCGCGAAAACCTTGCTCGCCACCGCGAGGCGCACCGCGGTCTCCTCGCTCCATGTGCTCTTCCCCTCGCACGAAGACCTTCCGGCGCTGCGGGCCCTGGGCCTGCTGGAGCGCTCGGGCGTGCAGTTCCATTGGCGTAATGCGGGCTACGCGCGCTTCGACGATTTCCTCGCCGCGCTCTCCCGCGCCAAGCGCAAGAAGATCCGCCAGGAGCGCCGCCGCGTGGCCGATGCGGGCGTGAGCGTGCGCCGCGTCACCGGACGCGATGCGCGCGAGGCCGACTGGGATTTCTTCAATGCCTGCTACCGGCGCACCTACCGGGAACACCGCTCCACGCCCTACCTCACCCGCGAATTCTTCGGCATGATCGCCGAGCGCATGCCGGACAACGTGCTGCTGGTGATCGCCGAGAAGGATCGCAAGCCGATCGCCGCGGCGCTGGACCTCTTCGGTCCGCATGCGCTCTACGGCCGCTACTGGGGCGCGGCCGAATACATCCCCGGCCTGCACTTCGAGGCCTGCTACTACCAAGCGATCGAGTTCTGCATCGAGCGCGGCATCGCGCTCTTCGAGGGCGGCGCTCAGGGGGAACACAAGCACGCACGCGGGTTCCTGCCCGAGGCGACACGCTCGTTCCACTGGCTCGCGCATCCCGCGTTCAACAAGGCGGTGGACGAGTATCTGGCGCAGGAAGGCGAGCGGATCGCCGGTTATCTTGACGAGCTGAACGACCGCTCGCCTTTCAGAAAGTGACCTTGGCGGCTGACGGAACGGAAAACCTTTGGAACCCGGATGAAACGGATAAAAACGGATAAACACGGATACTTCTATTCATTCGGGTAGTGAATCAATCGGCACGAACACCAAGAGGATCCGTTTTATCCGTTTCATCCGTGTTCCAAAGGTTTGCTTTTATCGCTAGCCTCGGGCCTCACTTCCACGCCGCGGCGAATTCCTGCCAATGAGGCGCCTGCTGCTCGGCGAGGTAGGCGCGAAACAGCGCCACCTCTTTCTCGTAGGCCGCCGCATCGAGCGCCCCGCGGATCAGCTGGAAGCGCTGCCAGAGCAGGAAAGTGTTCGCGACATCGGTCTCGCAATAATCCCGGATCGCCGCGATCTCGCCGCGCTTGAAGGCGTCGTAGACCTGCGAGCCGTCCATGCCGAGCTTGCCGGGCAGCCCGCAGAGCTGCGCGATCTCGTCCAGCGGGGCCCAGGCGCGGTTCTGGTAGCCGGCGATCACGTCCATCAGGTCGGTGTGGCGGGCGTGGAAACGGCTGAGGTAGTTGTTGAACTTGAACTCGCGGTCGTTCTCGCCCTGGTCCCAGTAGCAGCATCCGGGGATGCCGTGGATCAGCGCGCGATAGTGCAGCACCGGCAGGTCGAAGCCGCTGCCGTTCCACGACACCAGCTGCGGCTTGTACTTCTCGATCCCGTCGAAGAATCGCTGGATGATCTGCGCCTCGGAATCCTGAGCGGTGCCGAGCGACCAGACGCGGATGCCGTCGTTGCCGCGCAGCACGCAGGAGATCGCCACCACGCACTGCAGGTGCGGCGGCAGGAAATCGCTGCCGGTCGCCTGGCGGCGGCGCTGCGACACCAGGTCGACCACACCCGCCTCGCTTACCTCGGGCCCCAGCGCCCAGAGCTTTCGCAGCCCCTCGACGTCGGGGATGGTCTCGATGTCGAATACCAGCACCGGGTTCACTCGGCTCAGCCCGGGAAGACGCCGGTGGAGAGGTACCGGTCGCCGCGATCGCACACGATGTGCACGATCACCGCATCGCGCACCTCGGTGCTCACCTTCATCGCCGCGGCGAGGCCGCCCCCGGAGGAGATGCCGGCGAAGATGCCCTCCTCGCGCGCGAGGCGCCGCGCCATCTCCTCGCTTTCCGGCTGCGTGACCTCGATCACGCGGTCGATGCGCGCGCGGTCGAAGATCTTGGGCAGGTACTCCTCCGGCCACTTGCGGATGCCGGGCACCTGGGCCCCCGGCGCGGGCTGCACGCCGATCACCTGGACCTTCGGATTCTTCTCCTTGAGGAAGCGCGAGCACCCCATGATCGTCCCCGTGGTCCCCATGGTGGCGACGAAGTGGGTGACGCGGCCCTCGGTGTCGCGCCAGATCTCGGGACCGGTGCCGGTGTAGTGCGCGAGCGGGTTGTCGGGATTGGCGAACTGGTCGAGGATCACGCCCTCGCCGGCGTCGCGCATGCGCTCGGCGGTGTCGCGCGCGAGCTCCATGCCGCCCTTCTCGGGGGTGAGCACGAATTGCGCGCCGAAGGCCGCCATGGTCTGGCGGCGTTCGATGGAAAGGTGCTCGGGCATCACCAGCACCATGCGGTAGCCGCGCATCGCGGCGACCATCGCGAGCGCGATGCCGGTATTGCCGCTGGTGGCCTCGATCAGGGTGTCGCCAGGCTTGATCTCGCCGCGCCCCTCCGCGCCCAGGACCATCGACAGCGCCGGGCGGTCCTTCACCGAGCCGGCGGGATTGTTGCCCTCCAGCTTGGCGAGCAGCACGTTGGGGCCGCCGCCGGGAATGCGCTGCAGGCGCACCAGCGGGGTGTTGCCGACGAATTCCTCGAGAGTCTTTTTCATCTTCCGTTGCGAAACGAAAAGGGCCCCGCGCGCGGCGGGGCCCCTGGCGGAATGGAAGCCTAGCTTACTTCTTCTTCTCTTCTTCCTTCTTCGCATCCTTCTTGTCCGCGGCGGCTTTCTTGTCCGCGGCCTTCTTGTCCGCGGCAGCGTCTTTTGCGGCTTCGGCCTTCTTGTCGGCTGCAGCCTTTTTCTCGTCCGACTTCTTGTCGGCGGCGCCTTTCTTGTCCGCGGCGGCATCCTTCGCGGGGGCGGCCTTCTTGTCCGCGGCGGCATCCTTCGCGGGGGCGGCCTTCTTGTCCTCGGCCTTGGCGGCGGGAGGCGGGACCTTGGGCGCGGGGTCGGCCTTCGGAGCCGGTGCCGGGGGGGCCTTGGGCGCAGGAGCGGGCGCGGCCTTCGGGGCGGGGGCGGGTGCCGCCTTCGACGCGCTATCGGCCTTGGGCACTTCGGTCCTGCCGCTCAACGCGATGTCGCCGCGGATCTTGTCGAAGGTGGCATCGCCGATGCCGTCGACTTTCTTCAGCTCCTCGAGCGACTTGAAGCTGCCGTTCTTCTTGCGGTAGTCGATGATGGCCTGGGCCTTCACGGGACCTATGCCGTCGAG
>JBKJTM010000357.1:0-3162 GCA_046590805.1 Usitatibacter sp. | reverse complement strand
TTGCCCGTGAGAAAGTAGGTCATCGCCAGGGCCCCAAAAGACAAACGCCCCACCGCATATACGGTGGGGCGTTTGCATTTGAAGGGCGTCAGCCCGCGACCGATACCTGCGCGAGGCCCGCGTCCACGATGATGTTCTGACCGGTGATGCCACCGGACTCGTCGGCGGCAAGAAAGAGCGCCGTTCGGGCGACGTGCGCGGGCTCGAGGCGGAACTTCAGGCACTGCATTTCCAGAAACTTGCGATCCTCCTCGGGTGTGCGCCACAGAGCGCTTTGGCGCTCGGTCACGATGGCTCCGGGAACGAGGGCATTCACGCGGATGTTGCGATCGCCCAGCTCGCGGGCAAGCGTGCGCGAGATGCCGGAGATCGCGGCCTTGGAAGCAGCGTAGCCGATCAGGTGTGGCCGGCCGCGCATCCACGATACCGAGCCCAGGTTGATAATCGACCCGCCCCCGGCCGCAGCCATCCCCGGGGCGACCTGCTGGATGGCAAAGACGTGATGCGTGAGGTTGAGAGCAAGGCAATTGCTCCAGGACTCAGGCGTCAACTCCTCGAGCGTATGCCGCGTGTCGGCTCCGGCGTTGTTGATCAGAACCCGAACGGGACCGAACTCCCGCGCCGCTTCGGTGAGCACCGCCCGGTAGGCCGCGATGTCTCGTACGTCGCAATGCAAGAAGCGCGGGGCGTTCCCGCCCGAGGACAGCCGCTCCACGTGCGTGCGCCCTGCCTCGACCTCGATATCGCAGAATGCGACCTTGGCGCGCTGGGCCACAAAGTGCTCCACCAGGGATGCGCCGATTCCGGAGGCGCCGCCGGAGATGAAGACGACGCGCCCGGCGAGGCTGGGGTAGGAGGCGTCAAGGCTGCTGGATGGCATCGTTCAGTCTCCTGCATACGCGGGTTCGGCCCGGCCGGCGACGTCGAGGTCGCACGCGAATAGACCGCCAGAATGCGCAAAAAAGGCGTCCTGCCGCGTCGCACCGGCCGTCGTTGAAGCGCATGCAAGTCGTGTCATAGGGGGGCATCGGCGATCTTGGCGAGCACGCCGGTGTCCGCAGTGCCCCGTGCGCAGAGCGCGAACGCGTTGTTCACATGGGAAACCCCCAAGCGAACCGCCGATGCCTGGACGAACCAGCGCCCGGCTCGTTCCCGCGGCCAATTCGATCACCTGGTCCAACGAGTTCAACCCGTCCATTCCAGTAGCACGCGTCCGTCGCTCTGGTCGCTCGCGACAACGCCAGCCGAGAGCCTCAACTGGGCCGCACGCAGGCCTCGCAGCCACGGGCCTGCAGGGCTCGACCCCAGGACGACGGCCCCGTGCATCACGCATGGCGCATGCCTGGGCAAGCCAAAGACCCTTGCCTCTTCCACGGGAGACGACGCATCGATCTGTCCGGTGTGAAGGACCGCGCGCCCGAGGCAAAGGATGTGTCCCTCGCGCCCCCAGGCGGGCACTTCATGGATCGCGCGGTTCACCATGCGCGACTGTCCGCCCGCGATCCGCTCACCGCTCTCCAGGTCGTGCCACGCTTCCCCTTCCGGAAACCAGACCTCCACGGTTCCTCCGGCCCGGGTGATCGGCGCCACCAGCAGGGCATCGCCGAACAAGAACTGCAGCTCGAATGCGCGGGCCGCGCGGTCTAGGGGAAAAGCGAGCGGCATGGCCCGCATCACCGGCAACCCGGTTCGCGCCGCCTGCTCGGCCGCCCCGACGATATACGGGATGAGGCGGTATCGGAACTGCAGCAGTCGCTTCGCGATGCGCTCGGCCTCCGCGCCGAATGCCCAGGGTTCGCGCTCGCCGATGCCGTGATATCGGAAGTGCGACGAGAAGATCGCGTTCGCCGTCCAGCGAAGGTACAGCTCCGCGTCCGGCTGCTGGGCGCCGTAGAAGCCGCCGACGTCGGTCGCGTGATAGGGCACGCCGGAGAGCCCATAGCAAAGGCCTCCCCGGATGCTTGCCGCCATGCCTTCCCAGTCGGACTGCGGGTCTCCGCCCCACTGCATCGGGTAGCGCTGCGAACCGATAAAGCCGTCGCGCCCCCACACCATGGGCGGCCCGCGCCCGTGCAGTGCGTTGTACCGACTGGTGGCCTCGTACACGCAGCGGTTGTAGAGCAGGGGATAGACGTTGTGCAGCCGTCTTCCGGTATCGCCGTTGAAGGCCACCATGTCGTCCTCGATCTGCTCGCCGAAATCCGTCTTGATGACGTCGACGCCGTCGTCGAAGAGCTTGTCGTGGCTGTCGGCCCAGAATCTCGCCGCCTCGGGATGGGTGAAATCGAGGGCGCCAGAGGCGGGCAGTGGCGTGAGCACCGCGCCGAACGGATCATCGGTCGGGTCCTTCACCCAATCGAAAACGTAGGCGCTGCCGTCCGCCTTTCGCAATAACCAGCCCTTGGCCTCGAGCTTGGCGAAGAGGGGGTTGTGCACCGACACGAACGGATACTCCCACACGCACACTTTGAGGTCCTGCGCGTGCAGCTCGTCCAGGATGCGCTTGGGATCGTCGTAGCGTGCGGGATCCCATTCGAAGGCGAAGCGCGTGCGCACGTCCCACGCCGCTCGGCCGTCGATAGTGATCACGTCGCACGGGATCGCGCGGCGGCGAACCTCCTTTGCGGCGTCGATGGCATCCTGCGGCACCTTGTAATAGGCGCGCGACAGCCACATGCCGTAGCTCCAGAGCGGCGGTATCTCCGGCCGGCCCGTGAGCGCCGTGTAACGCTCGAGGATCTGCGCCGGTTCACCGGCGAACAGGAACAGATCCAGCGTCTCGTCCTCGACCTCGGCCAGGTACGTGCGATGGGACCACTGTGGAAACCCAACCCCATGGCGAACGACGCCCGGTGTATGCACGAGGATTCCCCAGCCGTCCGTACTCCAGCAGAAGGGGATGTTCTTGTAGGCAAGCTCGGTGTTCACCCCCAGCGCGTCCTCGGCACGCCCGCGCACCAGCTGGCCGCGCTTGTCGAGCGGGCCGAATTTCTCCCCCAGTCCGTAGACGGGCGTCTCGCTCGCGAGCGCGAAGGCGGCGCACCAGCGTCGCGGCGTCCCTTCGTCGATGCCGAAGGCGGGCAACCGCGAGCGGCCGCGGAAGTGCTGGTCCGTAATCGAGCCCAGTACGCCTCGTCCATGACTCGCGAGCGTGATGCGCAT
>JBKJTM010000344.1:0-3747 GCA_046590805.1 Usitatibacter sp. | reverse complement strand
GATGCGGCCGCTGTCGGGGCGCATGTAGCTGTTCGTCGCCACCGTCTCGGGCAGCGCACGGGCGAGCGCGGTTGCGGCCTCGACCTTCAGGCGCGCGTACTCGAGGCTGCTGCTGGGCGGCATGCGCACTTCGATCGCCAGCGTGCCGGCGTCGGCGCGCGGCAGGAAGTCGGAGCCGCCGAACTTGGCCTGCAGCCCGATCGCGAGCACCAGGCTCAGGAACGCCGTCCAGCCCATGCGCCAGCGGTGATGCAGCGCCCAGGCGATCACCCGGCTGTAGCGTTCGGACTGGTGGTCGAACCAGTCGTTGAAGCGTTGCAGCACCTTGCCGAAGCCCTTGCGCGGCGTCGTGTGCAGGTCGACCGGATCGCCCCAGTAGGCCGACAGCATCGGATCCAGCGTGAACGAGATGTAGAGGCTCACCAGCACCGAGGTCGCCACGGTGAGCGCGAAGGGGCGGAACCACTCGCCCGCGCCGCCGCCCATGAAGGCCACGGGGATGAAGACCGCGATGATCGAGAACGTGGTCGCGGTGACTGCGAGCCCGATCTCTGCCGTGCCAACGCGGGCCGCGGTCATGCGGTCGGCGCCGAGCTCCATGTGGCGCACGATGTTCTCACGCACCACGATCGCGTCGTCGATCAGCACGCCGATGGCGAGCGACAGCCCGAGCAGCGTCATGAAATTGAGCGTGAAGCCGCACGCCCACACGGCGATGAAGGCCGCGATCACCGAGGTCGGCAGCGACAGCGCCGTGATCAGGGTCGAGCGCCACGAGTTGAGGAATGCGTAGACCACGAAGATCGTGAGCACCGCGCCGAAGATGAGCGCCTCGATCACGTTCTTCAAGCTGTTCTCGGCGTCCTTGCCGCCGTCCTGGGTCACCTCGAGCTGGGTGCCCGCGGGGGTGGTCTTGTTCACTTCCGCCACCATCGCGCGGATCTTGTTCGCCACCGTGACGGTGCTCGCGTCGCGCGAGCGCGTGATCGAGATACCGACGTTCGGGTTGCCGTTGCGCAGGCTGAAGCTGGCGAGCTCCGCGAAGCCGTCCTGCACCGTCGCCACCTGGCCGAGGCGCACGATCTCGGGCCCACGCCGTTTGATGACGATGTCCTCGAACTGCTTCGGCGACTCGATGCGGCCGACGAGGCGGATGCTCTGCTCCTCGAGCGCGCCCTTCACGCGGCCCACGGGCGCGGTGGTGTTCTGCAGGCGAAGCGCGTTCACCACGTCGGTGACCGAGACGTTGTACTCGCGCAGCTTCTGCGCGCGCAGCAGCACCGAGAGCTCACGCCGCAAAGCCCCGTTCACGTTCACCACCGCTACCCCGTCGATGCCGCGGAAGCGGTCGGCGATCACGTCCTCCGCCAGGCGCGAGATCTCGGCGTGGGTCTGGGACTTGGCCGAGAGTGCGAGCTGCATGATCGGCTGCGCGGCGGGGTCGATCCTCTGCAGGATCGGCTCGCGCATCTCGATCGGCAGCTTGTGGCGTACCGAGGCGATGGCGTTCCTGATCTCGTCGGCCGCCTCCGCCATGTTCTTCTTGAAGTTGAAGATGATCACCACCTGGGCGCGGCTCTCGGAGGCGGTGGCGCGGATCTGGTAGACCTGCGGGATGCTCTGCAGCGCCTTCTCGACGCGATTGATGATCTCGCGCTCGGAGGTCTCGGGCGAGGCGCCGGGATAGGGGATGGTCACCACCATCACCGGCTGCTCGACGTCGGGGGTCTGGTTCACGCGCAGCTTCTTCAGCGCCAGCAGTCCCAGGCACATGAGCGCGATGATGATGACGACCGTCGAGACCGGCCGCTTGATGCTGAAATCGGAGAGCAGCATGGCTATTTCCCGGTCTTCGACACCATGGATGACTTCGAGGGCGCCGAGGCCCGCACCGGCTGGTTGTCCTTGAGCAGCGCGCTCGGGTGGCGGATCACCTGGTCGCCCTCACCGAGACCGCCCTTCAGCACGTAGTCGCCGGTGCGCGGGTCGCGATCGGCCATCTCCAGCTTCACCTTCTGCAGCTTGTTGTCCTTCACGCGCCACGCGGTGGTGACATCGCCGTCGCGCACCACCGCGCTCGCGGGGATGGTGATAGCCGTGCGACTCTCGGTCTGCACGCGTCCCTCGGCGTAGAGCCCGGAGAGCTTCGGCTGCTTGTCGCCGACGAAGTCCACCAGCACCTCGACCTGGCGCGTGGTCGGATTGGCGGCGGGATTCAGGCGGCGCACCTTGCCCACGAACGCTTCCTCCCCGTAGCCATGCACCCGGAAGCTCACCGCCTGCCCGGCCTTGAGCTCCCCCACGTGGTCGGCCGACACCAGCGCCTCGAAGCGCAAGCTGGTCGGGTCGATCACCTTGAGGAGCTCCTTGCCGATCGAGGCGGTATCGCCCGCGGAGACCTTGCGCTCGCTCACGATGCCGTCGAAGGGGGCGCGCACCTCGGTGCGCTGCATCTGCTGGCGAGCGGCGACCACGCGCGCCTTCGCGGCCTCGAGCTCGCTCTGGGTGGTGTTGCGGCGGATCTCGGCATCCTCCATCGCCTGTGCGGAGGTCATCCCCGAGGTGCGCAGCGTCTTCATGCGCTCCAGCTGGCGCCCGGACTGCTCGAAGGCGAGGGCCGCGGAGCGCTGCGTGGCTTCGGCGGAGGCGAGCCCGTCGCGGATCGAGGTGTCGTCCAGGCGGACCAGCAGCTCGCCCTTCTTCACCGCGTCGCCGTTCTCCTTGAGGGACTGCAGCACCACCGCCGGGATCTCGGCGCGCAGGTCGGCACGGCGCTCGGGCTGGATGGTGCCGGTGATCGAGGGGCCTGAAGCGAGGGCGGCGGACTTGATGGTGTGCAGGTCCTCTGCCGAGACCAGCAGCGGGGCGGTGGCGGCGGCCTGGCCCTTCTTGCCGGCATCGGGGGCCTTGTTGCAGGCGGCGAGGGCGAGGCAGAAGACGAGGAGCGCGGCGAGGCGGTACGGCATTGGGGGCTTTCGGGGCATTTTTCAGCGATGCGAGAGGGTAGCGCAGGCACGGGCGGCGGGGCAGCGGTGGCCGACGAAATGCGGTATCCGGGGTGCGAATTGTAGGGCAATGGCGCGGCTGGCATTACCCCTGCAACAAGTTGCAACCTCGGCGGGCGCGCCGCGCCACCTCGGCCGGGTTATCCTCGTCGCGCAAATGCCGGGCGAACCGGCGGAGAACAACGATGAGGCTGGCTGCCTGCCTGGTGGTCCTTTGCGCGGGAATCCCCTGCGCCGCCGTCGCGCAACTCGTCTACGAATGCCGCGCCACCGACGGCACCGCGTTCTTCAGCGAGGCGAGCTGCAAATCCCAGTCGCTACGGAGCGTCGGCAAGCGTGGCTACTCCTCACGCAAGCCCAATCGCTTCGAGATTCTGGATCGCTGGGGCATCACCGAGGCCCAACTGGCCGCCACCGAGCGCGGCTGCGACGCGGCCGACAAGGAACGCTGCGCGCAGATCGCCACCTACCACGCGAAAACGCTCGCGGAGGCGGTGCGCGACCTGACCGAGGAGGCGAAGGGCGCGTGCAAGGATGGCCACAGGGCCTCCTGCGAGGTTCTCGCCACCAACAAGCGCGACATCCGCAAGGCGATGGAGGCGTGCCAAGCCGGCGACAAGGCGAGCTGCGAGACCCTTTCCCGCATGGCGCAGTGAAGGTGCGCTTTAGCGGTACTTGACCTTCATCGCGAGGATCGCCCCGGACAGCACCAGCGTCACCGCGTTCCAGAGGATGATCGGCG
>JBKJTM010000342.1:0-3949 GCA_046590805.1 Usitatibacter sp. | reverse complement strand
GCTGGCGGCAGCGGCTGCGGATGGTGGCGAGGAGGCGCGACGGCCGGTCGCTCACCAGCGCGATGAGGGTGCCGGGAGGCGGTTCCTCCAGCGTTTTCAGGAGGGAATTCGCCGCCGCCGGCTGCATGCTCTCCGCGGGACGCACCACCATCACCCGGAAGCCGGCGCGATGCGTCGAGAGCGAGACGAAATCGGCCACCGCGCGGATCTGGTCAATCTTGATCACCAGGCTCTTCGCCTTCTCGGCCTTGCCGCCCTCGGCGGGCGCGGCATCGGCGCCATCGCCCTCCTCCTCGGCCGTCGCCTCCGGCACAATCTCGCGGAAATCGGGATGGTTGCCCTGCGAGAACCAGTGGCACGACGGGCAAGTGCCGCAGGCGAGACCCGCTTTCGGCGCCTCGCACAGCACGCTCGCGGCGAGCGCCCGGGCAAACTCGGCCTTGCCGGTGCCTGACGGGCCGTGGATCAGGAGCGCATGCGGAAGGTGCGCGCGATCGGCGAGCAGGTTCTCGAGGATGGCGCGATGCCAGGGGAGCGCGTTCAGGGAAAGGCCCTGGCGAACTCGTCCGCGATCTGCCGGCGGACCTGGTCTAAATCGCAGCTCGAATCGATCACATGGAAGCGGTAGGCGTGCTGCCGTGCGCGCGCGAGGTACGACTCGCGCACGCGCACGAAGAAGTCCGCTTTCTCACGCTCGAACCGGTCGGGTTCGCGGCTCCTCGCGCGCTGGCGTTCGTCGGCCGCCGCGGGGTCGAGGTCGAAGAGGAACGTCGCGTCGGGCTGCAGGTCGGGATGCACCAGGCCTTCGAGCGCCACGATGCGCTGCGCGGCGAGTCCCCGCCCGCCGCACTGGTAGGCGAAGGTCGAGTCGCTGAAGCGGTCACAGAGCACCCAGATGCCCGCCCTCAGCGCAGGCTCGATGCTTTCCTCCACGTGCGCGCTGCGGTCGGCGAACATCGCGAGGGCCTCGGCAAGCGGTGAGGTGCGATGGTGCAGCACCACCTCGCGCAGCTTTTCCCCGAACGGCGTGCCACCCGGCTCGCGGGTCACCAGCACCTCGTGGCCGCGGGCGCGCGCGAGGTCCCGCAGGAAATCCACGTGCGAGGACTTGCCGGCGCCGTCGATGCCCTCGAGAGTGATGAACCTGCCGCGCGCGGTCATTTCTTCAGCTGGTACCGGGTCACCGCGCGATTGTGCTCCTCGAGCGTGCGCGAGAACTGGTGGGTGCCGTCGCCCTTGCCGACGAAATAGAGCATCTCGCTCGCGGAGGGCAGGACCGCGGCCTGCAGCGATCCAGCTCCGGGCATGGCGATCGGCGTCGGCGGCAGGCCATCGCGCGTGTAGGTATTCCAGGGCGTGTCCGCGGTGAGGTCCTTCTTGCGGATGTTGCCGTCGAAGCTCTTGCCCATGCCGTAGATCACCGTGGGATCGGTCTGCAGCCGCATGCTCTTCTTCAACCGGTTGGTGAACACCGATCCGATCAGCGGCCGCTCGGCCGCGACCCCCGTCTCCTTCTCGATGATGGAGGCGAGGATCAGCGCCTCGTACGGCGTCTTGAGCGGCAGGTCCGGCGCCTTCGACTGCCAGGCCTCCTCGAGACGCTTCTTCATCGCCGCGTGGGCGCGCTTGAGGATCTCGACATCGGTGGTGCCCGGCGCGAAGCGGTAGGTGTCGGGAAAGAGCCATCCCTCGAGCGGGCCGGCGGCGCCGAGCGCGGCGCGGATCTCGGGTTCGGCCTTGCCGGCAAGCGTCGCCCTGACGCGCGGCTCCTTCGCCAGCTGCGCCATCCACTGGCCGAGCGTGGTGCCCTCGATGAAGCGCACCTCGAACATCGTCACGTCGCCGCGGGCGAGCTTGTCGAGGATCTCGACCGCCGTCACCGGCTTCTCCAGCCGGTAGGTCCCCGCCTGGATGGAGGGCGTGCGGTCGAGCAAGCGCGCCAGGATCCACAGGGAATGGGGATCGGGAAGCACGCCCTCGTCCGCAAGCTGCTTCGAGACCGTTTTCAGCCCCGAGCCGGTCTTCACGGTGAAATCGAAAGGCGCGCGCGGAAGCGCCCGCGGTTGCGTCGCGACCCACGCGAGCCAGCCTCCGGCGGCGAGCGCCGCCAGGATCGCGAGGAGCAGCAGGCCCTTAATCGCGCGCATCGGCGTTCTCGAGCATCGCTTGCACCCGGCGCGTGACCGGGCCCACGGACCACCGCCGGCTTTCGAGCGTGGTCACCGGCCAGGCGCCAATGAGGCTGTTGGTGAGGAAGATTTCGTCGGCGACCATCACCTGCTCCCACGGCAGGTCGTGCACCACGCAGTCGATGCCCTCCGCCGCCATCAGCTCGCGCACACGCTCGCGCTGCGCGCCAATGACGCCGCACCGGGACAGCTCCGGGGTTGCCACCCGGCCGCCCTTCACGGCGAAAAGGTTGCTCATGGTCCCGCCGATCACGTTGCCGCTGGCATCGGCGAGCAGGCCCTCGGCCACCGCCGGATCGTCCCACTCGCTCCTTGCGAGCACGTTATCGAGGCGGTTCAACGTCTTGGCGCCGGCAAGGCGTGGCTGCTCGGAGAGCACCAGCGAGCAGCGGCGCGCGGCCACTCCCGCCGCGGCGCGCCCGGCGTGGTGCGCGGAGGGATCGAACGCCATCACGATGCGGCACGGGCGGGTGCCGGCGGAGACCGCGTATCCGCGCGTCGCCGAGCCTCGGGTGATCACGATCTTGGCCGTCGCATCGGCAGGCGCGACCCGGGCCAGCTCGCTTGCAAGCAACCCCTTGTCGGGCACCTCGAGGCCGAGCTGCGAGCAGTCCGCCGCGAGGCGCAGATAGTGCCAGCGCCAGTTGAGCGCGCGGCCGGCGCGGATCGAAAGGGTGCGGAACACGCCGTCGCCGAAGGCGAGGCCACGATCGGTGGCCGGAACGCGGTCACCGGCGACGCCGTCGACGAGGACGGCCGCCGCGTCCATGGGCCTCAGTGGTGGCGGCGGAACGCGAGCGTTCCGTTGGTGCCGCCGAAGCCGAACGAGTTGGAGAGCGCGACCTCGATCTTCATGTCGCGCGCGGTGTCCGGGACGTAGTCGAGATCGCAGGCGGGATCGGGGGTGAGGATGTTGATCGTCGGCGGCGAGACCTGGTGATGCACGGCGAGCGTCGTGATGACCGCTTCCACCCCGCCCGCGGCGCCGAGCAGGTGGCCGTGCATGCTCTTGGTCGAGTTGACCGCGAGCTTGTACGCGTGCTCGCCGAAGGCCGCCTTCATCGCCGCGGTCTCGTTGGCGTCGCCCAGCGGCGTGGAAGTGCCGTGCGCGTTGACGTACTGGATGTCGGTCGGGTTCACGCCGGCGTTGCGCATCGCGGCGAGCATCGCGCGCCGCGGGCCGTCCATGTCCGGCGCGGTGATGTGGTTCGCATCGGCGCTCATCCCCATGCCGGCCAGCTCCGCGTAGATGCGCGCGCCGCGCTTCTTCGCGTGCTCGAGATCCTCGAGGATGACGATGCCCGCGCCCTCGCCCAGCACGAAGCCGTCGCGGTCGCGGTCGAAGGGCCGCGAGGCGGTGGCGGGATCGTCGTTCCTCTCCGAGAGCGCCTTGCAGGAGCAGAAGCCGCCGACGCCGGACAGGTTAACGCACGCCTCCGCCCCGCCCGCGATCATCACGTCCGCGTCGCCGTACTCGATGATGCGGCCCGCCTCGCCGATGCAGTGCGAGCTGGTGGTGCAGGCCGACACCATCGACACGTTCGGCCCCTTGGCCTTGTAATGGATCGAGATCAGGCCCGCGACCATGTTGATGATCGAGCCCGGCACGAAGAAGGGCGAGATGCGCCGCGGTCCCTTGGCGATCATCTCGCGGATGTTGTCCTCGATCATCGGCAGGCCGCCAATACCCGAGCTCATGTTCACGCCGACCCGTTCGGCATTCGACTCGTCAATCGCGAAGGCCGCGTCGTCCAGCGCCA
>JBKJTM010000493.1:0-4461 GCA_046590805.1 Usitatibacter sp. | reverse complement strand
TTGTAGTCGCGGATCGCGGGATGATCTGCGTTGGCGATGGCGAACATGAGTTGCGTCATCGATTCGCCCTCGAAGGGGAGCCTTCCCGCGAGCATCTGGAAAAGCGTGACGCCCAGCGAGAAGAGGTCGGAGCGCCCGTCGATCTTCTTGCCGGCGAGCTGCTCCGGGGACATGTACGACGGAGTGCCCAGCACCATGCCGGTCTTGGTCTTGGACGAATCGGTGATGCGCGCGATGCCGAAGTCGGTCACCTTCACGGTGTCGGTCTCCGGCTCGTACATGATGTTCGCGGGCTTGATGTCGCGGTGGACGATGCCCATGGTGTGCGCGTAGCCCAGCGCGTCGGCCACGCGCTCGACGATCGAGAGCACCTTGTCGGGCGGGAAGAGGTTCGGCTGCTTGGTGTAGGCCACCAGGTCCTTGCCCTTGAGGTACTCCATCGCGATGTAGCAGAGGTCGTGCTCCTCGCCCGCGTCGAAGATCGTCACGATGTTGGGGTGGTTCAGGCGCCCGGCGGTCTCCGCCTCGCGGAAGAAGCGCTCTTTGGCCTCGACCAGTTCCTCGGCCTCGAATTCCGCCGAAAGGGCCATGGTCTTGATCGCCACCACGCGGCCGATCTTCGGGTCCTTGCCGCCATAGACCACGCCCATCGCGCCCTTGCCGAGCTCCTTCTCCACCTGGTAGCGACCGAGCATCGGCTTTTCCTGCCCGCCGCCCTGCAGCACCATGGTACTCGCGTTGGTGCGCGCCGCCGAGGAGCCCCCGAGGATGATCGTCTCGGAGAGGTTCTTCGCGCGGTTCATGCGCTCCTCGATGTCGCGGAACTTGGGATTGAACGCCGCCATGTAGCGGAAGCAGCTCTCCGCCTTGTTGAACTGGCGGCGGCGCTCGAAGTCCAGCGCCAGCGCGTAGATGTTCTCCATCACCTCCTCGTTCAACGGCGCCTTGCGGAACTTGTCGAACGCCATGTCGAGCTGGCCCTGCTGCTGGAAGGCGAGGCCGAGCATGCGGTTCGATTCCGCGCTGGCGACGTCGGCCGCCTCCTTGCCGCGCTCGGTCATGAGGTAGCGCTTGGTGGTGAGGAGCCCGTGGCCGACGATCAGCAGCGTGGCGGGCAGCATCAGCTGCAGCCACAACCCCGAGGTCGTCATCAGGCCCAGGTGCACGGCGAAGAGCGTGGCGAAGAGGCCCAGGGTGATCACGGCCCCCATGCCGGCGCCCAGGCGCGGCAGCAGCAGGATGATGTAGAGCGCCACCAGCAGGTACGCGCCGAGTGTCGCCATGGCGCCCCAGGTGGGCGTGACGAAGTAGTGCTCCTGCAGGATCGAGGAGACCGAGTGCGCGAGCGTCGTGACCGGGTTCATCTGCGCCGAGATCGGCGTCACCTGGCTCCCGCCCACGCCCTGCGCCGTCGCGCCGATGAGCACGATCTTGTCGGCGTACTTGGACGCCGGGATCTTGCCGGTGTAGACGTCGAAGAACGAGTCGATCGGGAAGGCGGGGCGGCCGTCGCGGTCCTTGTAGAAGTAGGTGTACATCTGGCCGAAGTCGTCAGTCTTGATGCGCTTGCCGCCGACGGTGACGCTTTCACCCACGTTGACCTTCACGTCCTTGGAGGTGAGGTTCAGGCTCTTTGCCGCGAGCATCAGGGAGAGCGACGGGAACGCCTGGCCGTAGTAGTCGATCACCAGGGGCTCGTAGCGGATGGCGCCATCCTCGTCGAGGGTGCTGTTGAGGTGCCCGATGCCCGCGACCGAGATGCCGATCGCCTCGATGGGATAAAGCGCGCCCAGGCCGCGCATCAGGCCACCGCCCGCGCTGGAGACGCCGGCGATGGTGTTGGCGACCACGTATTCGGGCAGCGGCTTGTCGGGCTTGCCGGGGGCCGGGGCATAGGAGAGCTCATTGAAGGCGAGCGGCACCAGCACATTGCCGGCCTTCTTCACGCTCGCGGCGAGGCGCACGTCGCTATTCAGCGCGACCGAGGCTTCGCTGAGCAGCTTGCCGATCTCGGCGACTTCCGCCGGCGGCTGCACGCCCGGCGTCGCGGGGGCGCCGCCCGGCACCTCCGCGGTGCCCGCAGGGTAGGCCTTGCCGTAAATCTCGAGCATCTTCTCGACGTAGGCGAGGCCCGGATCCTTCTGCGGCTCGAAGAAGAAGGTGGTGTTGCCGATCACCTTCGCTCTCGCCGCGGAGAGCTGGTCGATCAGCTTCGCCTGCACTTCGCGCGGCCATGGCCAGCGGCCGATGTTGGCAATCGACTGGTCGTCGATGGCGATCACCGCGATTTTGTCGCTCGGGCTCTTAGACGTCATCTTGACGCCGAGGTCGTAGGCCCAGCGCTCAAGCCCGGGGATGAATCCGGACATGCGCGCGAAGCCGAGCAGCGCGATGGCGATCACCAGGCCGAAGAACCAGTCGGCCTTCCAGAATGCGGTCTTCATGAACTCTCCCTTGCGTCCGAAGGTGCCCCTTCCCCGGGCACGCCAAAGACGGTATGGCGGTGCCGCCCATCTTACATGGGCGAGGCAGAGGGAATCAGCGGGCGATCGGCCCGGCGCTACGGGGGAAACCCGGCCGATAGTCCGTTCGGAGGGGGTTGGGCGGCCACCTCGCTACAATCGGCGAATGCGCATTGCCGCGGCCGCCGCCCTCCTCTCGATCCTCGCCCTCGCGCCGGCGGGCGCCGTGGCGCAGCCGCCCCCGGCCAAGGCGCAGCGCCTCGCGCTCGTGATCGGCAACGGCGCCTACAAGGACGCACCGCTACCCAACCCGGTCAACGACGCCGCCGACATGGCGCGCGCCCTCGAGGCGAGCGGCTTCACCGTGATCAAGCGCGAGAACGCGAGCCTCAAGGAGATGCACCTCGCGTTGCGGGAGTTCGGCGACCGCCTCGGCCGCACTGGCACCGGCGTCTTCTATTTCGCCGGCCACGGCCTGCAAGTGCGCGGACGCAACTACCTGCTGCCCGTGGACGCCGACATCGCCCGCGAAGACGAGGTCGCCTTTTCGGCGCTCGATCTGGGCGCGGTGATGGAGAAGCTCGACTCGGCCAGGAACCCCGTGAACATCGTGGTGCTCGACGCCTGCCGCGACAATCCCTTCGGCAAGCGGCTCGCTCCGAGCGCGAAGGGCCTCGCGCCCGTCGACGCCCCGCCCGGAACCTTCATCGCGTACGCGACTGCGCCCGGCGCGACGGCGGCCGACGGCAAAGGCCGCAACGGGCTCTATACCCACCACCTGGTACGCCAGATTGAAAAGCCAGGCGCGCCGATCGAGGAAGTCTTCAAGGCGGTCCGCGCGGGCGTGCGTGCCGACTCGAAGAGCATGCAGGTCCCGTGGGAAAGCACGTCTCTCGAAAGTCCCTTCTTGTTCCGGTCGCCGCTGCCGAAACCGCCCCCGGCCGCTCCGGTGAAGACGGCAGCCGCGCCCGCGTCGGCGCCGCGGTCGGCGTCTGTCGCGGTCAACTCGCCGCCCGCTTTCACGCCCGGCGACCACTGGACCTATCGCATCACCAACCTGGCGGATGGAAACGTCCGGCAAGTGAACGTGCGCATCAAGGAGATCCGGGGCGACGAGGTGCATTTCGATAGCGGCACCATTGCCGACCTCTTCGGGAACACGGTGCGAATGAGGCGAGGCAACACCGTCGAGACCTTCTCGCCGCCAACCCCGTGGTATGCCTTTCCCATGAGAGCGGGCAACGTGTCGGACATAAAGACCGTGCAGACGAGCACCGACGCCGACGGCCGCATCCGGACCACCGACAGCCAGGTGAAGCTCACGGTGATCGGCGAGGAGGAAGTGGAAGTGCCGGCCGGGAAGATGCGCGCGATGAGGGTCGAGCGGGTCGCGAACTGGAAGCAACGCGACTCCGACAACGGCGGCGTGCGCACGCAGACCTACTGGTACAGCGGCCACGTGAAGCGCCTGGTCCTGCTGGAGGACAAGAACGTCACGCTGAAGGGCAAGACGGTCCTTCACGAGCGCCACGCGCTCGCGTCTCACAACGTCAAGTAGGCCCGCCTAGGGAACGAGGATCGTGGATCCCGTGGTCTTCCTGCCCTCGAGGTCGCGGTGCGCCTGCTGCGCGTCCTTCAAGGCATACGACTGGCGCGGCCCGACCTTGATGCGCCCGGCCTTCACGTGGTCGAATAGCTCGTTGGCGGCGGCCACCAGCTCGTCACGCCTGGCGGTGTAGGAAAGAAGCGTGGGGCGCGTCACGTAGAGCGAGCCCTTGGCGGCGAGGATGCCGAGATCGGTCGGCGGCACCGGCCCCGACGCGTTGCCGAAGCTCACCATCAGCCCGCGGACCTGGAGGCTGTCCAGCGACTTGATGAAGGTGTCCTTGCCCACCGAGTCGTAGACGATCGGGACCTTCTTGCCGCCGGTGATCTCCATCACCTTCGCCTGGAAATTTTCCGTGGTGTAGTTGATGGTGTGCGCCGCGCCGTGCTCGCG
>JBKJTM010000301.1:0-2956 GCA_046590805.1 Usitatibacter sp. | reverse complement strand
TCGGCGCCAACGGGCGAGTCTTCAACGTGCGCTCGGCGGAGATTCCCGGCGGCAAGGGCGATGGCGTTCCGGCGGGCTCGTTGGTGGACACCCAGGGCACCTCCATCGTCGGCATGGTGTCGGCCAACGAGCCCGCCGGAACGCCATCGCCCTTGCCGCCAGGAATCTCCGCCGAGCGCACGTTGAAGACTCGCCCGTTGGCGCCGAAGAGCACGATCGGATGGACGGTGCGCGTCTCGACGATCGCGAGCGAGCCGTCGCCTTCCTTCCAGGTGAGCCCGGAGCGGTCGATGCCGTGGCCCGAGCGCGTGCGCAGGAAACCGTTCCTCGACAGGATCGCCGTCACCGGCTCGTCGGTCACGGTCTCGACCATGGAGATGGTGATGCGCTCGGCCTCCTCGATGCGCGTGCGGCGGTCGTCGCCGAAGCGCTCCACGTCCTCGCGCACTTCCCTCGCCGCGAGCTTGCGGCGCTCGGCGGGCGAGCCGAGGAGCTTCTTCAGGCCCGCGGATTCCTTCCTCAGCTCCGCCAGTTCGCGCTCGATCCGGATGCCCTCCAGCCTCGCCAGCTGCCGCAGGCGGATCTCGAGGATGTCCTCGGCCTGGCGTTCGGAGAGCGAGAACGCCTTGATCAGCTCGGGTTTGGGTTCGTCGGCCGCGCGGATGACCTTGATCACCTTGTCGATCGCGAGGAAGGCGATCATCCGGCCGTCGAGGATGTGGATGCGGTCTGCCACCTCGTCGAAGCGATGCTGCAGGCGCCGCTCCAGCACCGCCAGCCGGAATGCCGCCCACTCGCCGATCGCGTCGGCGAGGCCCATCTGGCGCGGGCGTCCGTCGCGCCCGATCGCCACCAGGTTGAGCGGGACGTTGGCCTCCATGGTGGTGTGCGCCAGGAGGAAGGCCATCAGCTCCTCGGCATCGACCTTGCTGGTGCGCGGGTCGAACACCAGGCGCACCGGGTGCTCCTGGTCGGAGTCGTCGCGCGCCGTCTCGAGGAGCGCGAGCGCCGCCGCCTTGAGGCTCGCCTGGTCGGGGGTGAGCGATTTCTTCCCCGCCCTGGGCTTGGGGTTGGTGAGCTCCTCGATCTCGGCCAGCACGCGCGCGGCGGAGGTGTAGGGCGGCAGCTGGTAGACCGCGACGCGATACTGGCCGCGCGCGAGCTTCTCCACGTTCCAGCGCGCGCGAACGCGAATACTGCCGCGCCCGGTCTCGTAGGCGCGCTTGATATCGTCGCGCGGCGAGATGATCTGGCCGCCGCCGGGGAAGTCGGGCCCCTTGATGAGGGAAATTGGGTCCCGGCCTGCGCCGGGACGACGGTCACCCCGGCTGCCGTCACCCCGGCTGCCGTCACCCCGGCGAAGGCCGGGGCCCAATTCCTCGTCCTCCAGCACCCGTGCGCACGCCTCGGCCACCTCTCTGAGGTTGTGCGGCGGGATCTCGGTGGCCATGCCGACGGCGATGCCGGAGGCGCCGTTCAGCAGCCCCACGGGCAGGCGCGCGGGCAGGATGCGCGGCTCCTGGAACGAGCCGTCGTAGTTCTCGACGAAGTCGACGGTGCCGCGGTCGAGCTCGGAGAGCAGCACGTGCTCGGCGAAGGGCGTGAGGCGCACCTCGGTGTAGCGCATCGCCGCCGGGCTGTCGCCGTCGCGCGAGCCGAAGTTGCCCTGGCCCTCGATCAGCGGATAGCGCAGCGTGAAGTCCTGGGCCATGCGCACCGCGGCCTCGTATACCGCGACGTCGCCGTGGGGATGGTACTTGCCGATCACGTCACCCACGATGCGCGCGCTCTTCTTGAAGGGCGCGTCGCTGCGGTTGCCCATCTCGCGCATCGCGTAGAGGATGCGGCGCTGCACCGGCTTCTGGCCGTCCTCGACCGACGGCAGGGCACGCCCCTTCACCACGCTCATCGCGTAAGCGAGGTAGGCACGCGCGGCGAACTCGGAGAGCGATGGATTCTCGGGCGGCCGCTGGGGTGGTTCTCCCCGGGCGGGTGGAGGTGGAGAAGGTGGGTCGACGAACAGGTCACCAGTAATTGGGCCCCCGCCTTCGCGGGGGAGACCCTTGGGTTTCTTGCGGCTCGTCACAGGTCGGCCTCGATGGTGTGGCCCTCTTTCTCCATCCACGCGCGCCGGCCCGCGGCCTCGCCCTTGGCCATCAGGCGCTTGAAGACCGGCTCGGCAATCACGCGCTCGGCGTCGTCCAGGCGCATCTCGATCAGGCGCCGCGTGTCGGGGTGCATCGTGGTCTCGCGCAACTGCTCGGGATTCATCTCGCCCAGGCCCTTGAAGCGACCCACGTGGACCTGGTTGGGGCGCACGCCCTCATCGCGCAGCTTCTCCTGCTCATGGGCGAGCTCCTGCTCGTCGAGCGCGTAGATGCGTTTTTCCGACTTCACCTTGCCGTGGGGCGCCACGCGGATGGAATAGAGCGGCGCCTGCGCGATGAACACATGGCCGCGCTCGATCAGCTTCGGGAAGTGCTTGTAGAAGAGGGTGAGGAGGAGCGTCTGGATGTGCGAGCCGTCGACGTCGGCGTCGGCCATGATGATGACCTTGCCGTAGCGCAGGTTGTCGAGCACCGTGTCGGGCGCATCGGGTGCGTGCGGGTCGATGCCGAGCGCTACAGCGATGTCGTGCACCTCGGCATTGGCGTAGAGCTCCTTCGCGTCCACCTCGTAGGTGTTGAGGACTTTGCCTTTGAGCGGCAGGATCGCCTGGTACTGGCGGTCGCGGCCCTGCTTGGCCGAGCCGCCGGCGGAGTCGCCCTCGACGATGAAGACCTCGGTCAGCGCGGGGTCGCGCACCGAGCAGTCGGCGAGCTTGCCTGGCAGCGCGGAATTCTCCAGCGCGGATTTGCGGCGAGTGAGATCGCGGGCCTTGCGCGCAGCCGAGCGCGCTTGCGCAGCGGAGACCGCCTTGGTGATGATCTGCTTGCCCTCGGCGGGGTTCTCCTCG
>JBKJTM010000284.1:0-2518 GCA_046590805.1 Usitatibacter sp. | reverse complement strand
CTTCACCACGCCCGCGATCCAACCCACCGCCGTCTCGCGCTTCGTGCGCTTGGCGAGTCCGCCCGCCAGCAGCGCGCCGAATGCCGCCTCGGCGAGGATGTCCGGACCCATCCCCAGGCGAGGCATGTAGCTCAGCGCGATGCCGATGGGATAGCGCGCCATCATCGAGGTCACGCCGAAGGACAGCAGGATCGAGCTCGCGAGCATCGCCATCAGGCCGCTCGCGGCGAGGATCGCCGACATGTGCAGCCGCGTGCTGTAGCGCCGCTCCAGGTAGGCTCTCACGCCCTCCCGGGTCCAGCGGCCGTGGCCGGTGTTCGCCGCGGCATCGCCGGGCTCGGGTGCCGTTGCAGCCCTCCTAGGCACGGCGCACGCGCCCCGTGAGCGGATAGTTCGGGTCGTTGTATCCGGGCGTCGAGGGATGGCCCGGGCGCACCAGCGAATCGACCAGCCCCTCGTCCTCGTCATCGAAGGGCTTGCCGAGCGAGGCCAGGTACGAATTCCACTGCGCCAGCGTGCGCGGGCCGGCGATCACGCTGGTGACGATCGGGTTGGCCATCACCCAGGCGACCGCGAAGTCCCCCGCCGTCATGCCCTTCTTCTCGGCGTGCGCCTTGAGCTGCCGCGCGATGACGAGCGACTCCTCGCGGAACTCCGTCTCCATCATCCGCTTGTCCTTGCGGCCGGCGCGCGTGTCCGCCGCGGGCGCTTCACCCGGCGCGTACTTGCCGATGAGCACGCCGCGCGCGAGCGGGCTGTACGGCACCACGCCCATGCCGTAGTGCGCACAGGCGGGCAGGATGTCGTTCTCGGGCTGGCGGTTCATCGCGTTGTAGTAAGGCTGGCAGACGACGGGGCGGGGCACGCCGATCTCGTCACAGACGCGCATGCACTCGGCGATGCGCCAGCCACGCAGGTTGGAAAGGCCCCAGTAGCGGATCATGCCGGCGCCGATGAGATCGGCCATCGCCGCCGCGGTCTCCTCCATCGGCACCTCGCCCGGGTCGCGGTGGATGTAATAGATGTCGATGTAGTCGGTGCCGAGACGCTCGAGGCTTTCCTTGATCGCGCGCATCACCCATTTGCGCCCGGTGCCGCGGCGGTTGGGATCCTCGCCCGCCGGAGCCGGCATCGGATTGCCGACCTTGGTGGCGAGCACCCAGCGCTCGCGGTCGGCGGCGATCAGCTTGCCGGTGATGCGCTCCGACTCGCCCTTCACGTAGACGTCGGCGGTGTCGATGAAGTTGACGCCAGCGTCGCGCGCCGAGGCGACGATGTTGCCCGCCTCGGCCGCGTCGGTGCGGTCGCCGAACATCATCGTCCCCAAGCAGATGGGGGATACCTTCACGCCGCTCTTGCCGAGGAAACGGTATTCCATTGCTTGTCGATCGCTCCGAGGTCGAGGCAGGTGCCTCGCGGTCGATACTACCAACAACGGTTTCGTGCCGCGTCCACTGGAAGGCCGACACGACGACCACGGACACCATGAGCGGTGCCGCCGCCACGAACTCGGCCAGTGGCAGGGCAGGCAACTCCCGCGCCGCAAACGAAAACGCCCGCATCTGTCGATGCGGGCGTTTCATTTCGATTTCACCGATCAGGCGAAGTCGCTCTTCAGCTCCGAATAGCGCTTCTTCAGCTCGCCCGGAACGCGGTCGCCGAGCTTCTTGTCGAGCAGCTCCTCGTGCAGCCTCATCTCGTCCCTCCACTGGGCCTTGTCGACCGCGGTGGCCTCACCGAGCTTCTCGGTGGAGAAGGACTCGAGCCCCTTCATGTCGAGGGACTCGGGCACGCTGCCGAGAGGCGTGGAGGTGGCGCCCGCCTTGCCTTCGAGGCGTTCGACGATCCACTTGAGCACCCGCATGTTCTCGCCGTAGCCCGGCCAGATGAACTTGCCGTGGGCGTCCTTGCGGAACCAGTTGACGAGATAGAAGCGCGGCGCCTTGGAGACCTTCTTGCCGAGGTCCAGCCAGTGCGCGAAGTAGTCCGCCATGTTGTAGCCGCAGAAGGCGATCATCGCGAACGGATCGCGGCGCACCACGCCCACCTGGCCCACGATGGCGGCGGTGGTCTCCGAGCCCAGGGTCGCGGCCATGTAGACGCCGTCGCTCCAGCTCTTCGCCTCGGTCACCAGCGGCACCGTGGTCGAACGCCGGCCGCCGAAGATGAACGCGTCCACCGGCACGCCTTGCGGGTCGTCCCAGGACGGATCGATCGACGGGCACTGCGAAGCGGCTACGGTGAAGCGCGCGTTCGGATGCGCGGCGGGGCGGCCCGATTGCGGCGTCCAGTCCTTGCCGGTCCAGTCGATGAGCTTCGCCGGCGGCTCCCGGGTCATGCCCTCCCACCAGACGTCCTTCTCCGGGGTGAGCGCCACGTTGGTGAAGATGGTGTTGGTCTTGATGGTCTCCATGCAGTTGGGGTTGGTGTCCCAACCGGTGCCGGGCGCGACGCCGAAGAAGCCGGCCTCGGGGTTGATGGCGCGGAGCTTGCCGTCCTGGCCAGGCTTGATCCAGGC
>JBKJTM010000247.1:0-3388 GCA_046590805.1 Usitatibacter sp. | reverse complement strand
TCCGGCTCTTCCTTCGCGCAAGGCACTCGCCGCACGGTTCGGTGGGACTCGGTTGGCTGCGTATGGGTAGACCTGGCGCTCAGCGGCACCACACTGGTTGGAGGAAGCAACATCCCCAACATCGGCTACGCCATCGTCGACATTCCGTCGGGGGCGGCGATCGGCAACGCCACCATCGTGGCTAGCTGCAAGGACGCCGCCGGCACCGTGCGCATCTCCTCGGCCAGCCCCACGTTCGCCGTGGCGGCTGCCTCGCTCACGGTTTTGAGCCCCGGCCGCGATGACGTATTCAACGCGGGCCAGACGATCTGGGTGGCCTGGAAGAACACCAGCCCCTCCACCATGACCTCCGTTTCCATCGACTACTCCACCGACGGCGGCGTGACCTGGCCGACGACGCTCGCCACCGTCGCCCAGACAGCCACCACGCCTGTCACTTCCGCGCGCGTCACGCTTCCCTCCACGGGGACGGCGTACGCGATGATCCGGGTCCGCAGCGGCACGAACATCGACCAGACCGATGGTGTGTTCGCGGTTCGCGGCGCCACCGGCGCCTTCGCCAACGTCTCTTCGGGGCGTACCCTCGTCATGGGTCAGATGGAGCGCCTCGAGTGGTCGTCGCCCACGAATTCGAGCCTTGTCACGATCAGTGCGACCGTCGGCGGGACCACCGTGAACGTCGCGACGGACCTTCCCGATCGCGGCAGCTTCGACTGGATCGTGCCGGACTTCGGCAGCACCGGCGTGGTCTCGCTGACCGCCAACTTCAAGACGATCGCCGGCACCGCGATCTCGTCCGTCACCAACGGCACTTCAGGAAATGCGCGGTACCCCACGACGATCACCCTGGGCGGGGCACCCACCATCGGCCCATCGCAGTCCGGAACGCTCACCGCGACCACGAATTCCGGCGTCGGCGTCACGCTGACCAGCAGCACGACGGGCGTGTGCACCGTTTCCGGCGCCACGGTGACGGGAGTGGCCAATGGCACCTGCACGATCACGGCGACCGCCGCCGGCTCGAGTACCCATACCGATGCGTTGCCGACGGTCATCTCCTTCGCCGTCGGAGCCACGCAGACGATCACCTTCACGGCACCGGGTTACATCGCGGTCGGTGGGACGATCAACCTCAGCGCGAGCGCGAGCTCGGGACTCACGGTGACCTTGACCTCGCTCACGCCGGGCGTCTGCTCGGTCTCCGGCGCCGTCCTCACCGGCAACACGGTGGGCACGTGCACCGTGGAAGCCTCGCAGCCGGGCAACGGAACCATCGCCTCGGCGCAGCCGGTGCAGCGCACCATCAACTCGGTCGCGGCCGCCAACATCCCGCGCCTGGTGAACATCTCCACCCGCATGCAGGTGCTCACCGGAGCCGACGTGATGATCGCCGGCTTCATCATCGGCGGCAACTCGCCGAAGACGGTCGTCATCCGCGCGCGCGGTCCGTCGCTCACGGCGCTGGGAGTGCCGGGCGCGCTCGCCAACCCGTTCATGCAGCTCTTCTCCGGGCAGACGCAGATCGGCGTCAACGACAACTGGCAGCAGGCGGCGAACCAGGCCACGCTGCTGGCGAGCGGTTTCGCGCCGAGCGATCCCCTCGAGTCGGCGATCTACGTCCAGCTCGCACCGGGCGCCTACACGGCGATCGTCACCGGCGCCGGTGGCACCACCGGCGTGGGCCTCGTCGAGGTCTTCGAGATCGACCTGCCCGGTATCCCGCTGCTCAACATCGCCACGCGCGGCAACGTGCAGACCGGCAGCAACGTGATGATCGCGGGCTTCATCATCCAGGGCTCCGCTTCGCAGACGGTCGTGGTCCGCGCACGCGGGCCGTCGATGACGGCGCAGGGCGTGCCGGGCGTGCTGGCCAATCCGAAGCTGCAGCTCTTCTCCGGGCAGACGGAGATCGCCAGCAACGACGATTGGCAGAGTGCGGCCAACCAGGCCTCGGTCCAGTCCCTCGGCTTTGCGCCTTCGGATCCGCTCGAGTCGGCGATCCTGATAACGCTGGCACCGGGCGCTTATACGGCGATCGTGACCGGGTCGACCGGGGGCACAGGCGTCGGCATCGTCGAAGTCTTCGGCGTCCAATAGCCTTGCTTCACCGCAGCCGTCCGGTCCGCCTGAAAAGGCGGGCCGGACGGTTTCGTTTCAACTCCCTCGCCTGATGTCCTCGCCTGCCGCCGGTCCGAGCATGATCCCGCCCCTCGGCGTGCTGCCGTGGCTGGCCGTTCCCGTCCTCGTCCATTTCGCGATCCTGAGTCGCTTCTGGTTCGATGCGCCGGTCCTGGACGACTACGACTGCATCCTGAATTCGCTCGCCGCGATGGCCCGTGCCGAGGGGCTGCGCGACTGGCTCGCCCACGTGTTCTCGCTGCAGAACGAGCACCGCCTCGCCGGCACGCGCCTCATTCCCCAGCTCATGGCCTGGACGATGGGCACGCTCGACTTCCGGCTGCTGATGCTTTCCGGGACGCTTTTCATGCTCGCGGTGCTCGGGCTGATGTGGTCCGAGTTCCGTGAATCCGCCACTGGCCCCGTTGCGGCCGCCGCGACGTTCATGCTGCTGCAGTGGAGCTACAACGAGGCGCTGCTGATGGCGAGCGCCGCGACCGCGCACCTGGGCGTGGTGTTCTTCTCGTTCGGGGCGCTCTTCTTCGCGCTGCGCCCGGGAAAGGCGAGCGCGGCTCTGTGCGTGGCTGGCGGGATCGCCGCCGCCTACTCACAGGCCAACGGCCTCTTTGTCCTGCCCATCGCCGGCGCTGCCTGCCTGCTGCTCGGATACAGGCGGCGCGGCATCGCCTTCCTCGTGGTCGCCGCCGCGCTCTGGGCCGCGTATTTCACCGGCTACTCGCGCCCGCCGAACCATCCCTCGATGCTGCGGGCGCTGGAGGACCCCGCGAAGACCTTCCAGCTCTTCCTCATCATCATCGGTGGCGTCGTCCCGACGCTCTGGCTCGCGCAACTGGCGGGTGCCGGGATCCTCGCGGGGCTGGGTTGGGTCACGTGGAAGGGGTTGTGGCGGCGGCATCCCACGGTCTACCTCTGGATCGCGTTCATCCTCTTGTCGGCCGGGGCCGTGGCCGTGGCGCGCGTGGGCTTCGGGCTGCACCTTGGATCCCGCTACGCGGTGAACGCGGCGCTCCTGCTGGCGATTCTGGTGTTCGCGTTCCATTCGCTCACGCGCCCGTGGCCGCGCGGGCTGGATCTCGGGGCCATGGCGGCCTCGGGGGTGCTCTGGGGCCTGATCCTCGCCGCGTCGTTGCCGTCGATCCGCGAGCGTTCGTTCCGCGGCAAATTGCTGGTCGAAGTGGAGCAGGGCAGCAGTGCGCCGGGGCTGCAGCGCTTCAATGGCCAGCAGCATCCGAACGTCGAGCACGCGGCG
>JBKJTM010000091.1:0-10526 GCA_046590805.1 Usitatibacter sp. | reverse complement strand
CTGCGGCGGCTGCGCGATGCAGCACATCGATGCTTCCGCCCAGGTCGCCGCCAAGCAGCGCGTCCTCGAGGACAACCTCGCGCGCCTGGGCAAGGTGAAGCCGGAGCAGATGCTGCCTCCGGTGATCGGCCCCGCGTGGGGTTATCGCAACCGAGCGCGGCTCTCGGTCCACTACGTGGCGAAGAAGGGCGGCGTGCTGGTGGGCTTCCACGAGCGCAAGTCGAGCTTCGTGGCCGACACCAACTCCTGCGAGGTCCTTCCCGCGCACGTGGCCCGCCTCATCCCCGAGCTGCGCGAGATGTTCACCGCGATGCGGCTCCGCGATCGCCTGCCGCAGCTTGAGCTCGCGGTCGGCGAGGACGTGACCGTGTTCGTGCTCCGCAACCTCGAGCCCATCCCGGAGGAGGACGCGGCGCTGCTGCGCGCCTTCGCCGACAAGAACGGCATCCAGTGGTGGCTGCAGCCCAAGGGGCCGGAGACCGCGCACCCGTTCTACCCGATGCAGGCGCGGGCGCTCGACTACACCTTGCCGGAATTCGGCCTGCGCCTCGCGTTTCGTCCCACCGAGTTCACCCAGGTGAACATGGGCGTGAACCGCGTGCTGGTGAAGCGTGCGTTCGACCTGCTCGGTCCGAAACCCGGCGAGCGCGTGGGCGATCTCTTCTGCGGCCTGGGAAATTTTTCGCTCGCGCTCGCCACCAGCGGCGCGCAGGTAATCGGGATGGAGGGTTCAGCGTCGCTGGTGGCGCGCGCTGCCGAGAATGCAAGGGCGAACGGCCTCGAAGCGAGCGCGTCGTTCCTGGTGCACGACCTCTACCAGGACCCGGAGGGCGCGTTGAGGAAGCTGGGGCCCGTGGACAAGCTGCTCATCGATCCGCCACGTGACGGCGCGCTCGACATCTGCAAGGCGCTGCCCGATACCGGCGCGCCGCAGCGCATCGTCTACGTCTCGTGCAGCCCGGGGACGCTCGCGCGCGATGCGGGGCTGCTGGTCGGCGTGAAGGGCTACCGGCTGGTCGCCGCCGGCGTGGTCAATATGTTCCCGCACACGGGCCACGTGGAGTCGATCGCGCTCTTCCAGCGCTAGAGCGCGGCTAGTGCGTGACGCTCGGCGCCGGGCCGGGTACGTTGCGCTTGAGGGTGCCGTTCGCCTCCAGCTCTTTCGCAAGCTCGGTCAGCCGCTCGAGGAGCGCCAGGCCCGCCGCGCCCGAGAGCACCAGGCGGCAGCTGGGGTACTGCGTCATCGCGAGCTGCCCGCCGGGCTGCACCTGGTTGTCCAGCCGGATCACGTCCACCTCGATCCGCCAGGTGTTGCCGTCGAACCAGACGGCGCGGATCGCATCGCCGAACGTCTCGGAGATCGCGGGAAGGTCGAAGAGCTTGGCCTGGATGTTGTGCTGCGTCGTCATTTGTGGTCCCCGATGAAAAAGAAAAAGGGCGCCGCAAGGGCGCCCCGAAGGCAACGAAAAGCCCTTTTCAGTCGCTCGAGCCCCCGGTGATGCCGAGCAGCGCAAGCAGGTTGCTGAACACGTTGTAGACGCTGAGGTAGATGCCCAGCGTGGCGGTCACGTAGTTGGTCTCGCCGCCGGTCACGATGCGGTTGATGTCGTACAGGATCAATGCCGAGAAGATGCCGATGGCGATCAGCGAGATCGCGATCATCAGCCCCGGAATCTGCAGGAAGATGTTCGCGAACGCGGCGATCAGCAGCATGATCACGCCGACGAACAGGAACTTGCCCATCGGGGCCAGGTCCCGCTTGGTCGTGCTCGCGATCGTCGCCATGGTGGCGAACACCGCCGCCGTGCCGCCGAAGGCCAGCATGATCAGTTGCGCGCCGTTGTTGAAGTTGAGCACGAAGCCCAGCAGGCGCGAGAGCATGAGGCCCATGAAGAACGTGAAGCCGAGCAGGATCGCCACGCCCCAGCCGCTGTTCTTGGTCTTCTCGATCGCGTAGAAGGAGCCGAACGCGATCGCGAGGAACAGGATGAAGCTCACGACCGGGCTGCCGGCGAAGAACGAGAAGCCGCTCTTCACGCCGATCCACGCGCCGAGAACCGTCGGCACCATGGAGAGCGCGAGCAGCATGTACGTGTTGCGCAAGACCCGGTTCTGGGCCAGTGCCAGGGTCGGGGACGCCGGGCGCGCCATCATCGGGGTTTCGGGTTGCATTCGATGGACTCCTTCGGAGTATGTGCTGGTCGAAATCGACCGATAGTTAGAGTATGGGACCCGCGGGCCAGTTTCAAGTGGCTGAACACAATCTTACGTCGTTGTCGTATCCGCTATGTGATTGATTTATCGTAATATTGCGATTCGCGATGGGGTTTTAGCCACCAGCGCACCAAAACCGGCAGTAGAAGTGGAAGCCACGGGAGGGTTGGCCGAGCGGTTTAAGGCACCGGTCTTGAAAACCGGCAGGGGTGCAAGCCCCTCGTGAGTTCGAATCTCACACCCTCCGCCAACCACGTCACCAGCGGGTTTCGGTGTTCTTCGGTTTAGCCCCCGCGTTCGCGAGCAGCAAGATGCCATTCCCCGGGAGTGCCAGCACGACGTTTCACGCAGGCTCCTCGAGGATCGCGAATCTGGGTTGCATTCGGCCCTCGTGTTCGACCTGCCCGAAGAACATTGCGTAGGGCCGCACCCACAGGCCCGACGGGTTGTAGAGCGGGCGGTAGAGGACCAGGGGCTCGAGCGTCTCGCTGTGCCTCGCCGCGCCGATGAGCTCGTACTCGCCACCCTTGTAATGGCGGTAGCGTCCGAGCCTTGGCTGGGGGAGCGGCGGAAGGTCATCCGGGCGGGTCGCGATATCGCTGGCAAGCGGTTGACCGTGCCCGACCACCTTGGCCAGCACCCGGTTCTCGTACGAGTTTCCCTCGAACGTGTACGTCGACGCGCCCACGTCCTCATATCCAAGCGCCCGATAGAAGGCCAAAGCTCGAGCGTTACCCGACCACGCCGTCAGCCAGAGCACTCCGCATCCGGATTTTTCGCACCACAGCTCGGACTCCCGGAGAAGTCTCCGGCCCAGACCCGCGCGCTGTGAAGACGGCTGGACGTACAGGCGCACCAGTTGCACGCCCTCGGGCGGGCCGTTCTGAATCGGCAGCGGGGAAGGCTTTGTGTTTACTTCCGCGAAACCGACCAGACCCCCGCCTACCTCCGCGAGGATGAATGATCGATTCTGGTCGCGCAATCGTTGCTCGAATCGAGCCGGGGCGTATTCCGTCAGGGCTTCACGGGCGAGGTCCGGGCGGACGCCTTCGGCCGCGTACGTGTCCAGGAAGACCTGCATCGCCAGAAGCCCGATGCAAACAGCATCCCCGGGGACACCCAATCGAAGGGTCGCAAGGTTCAATCTCGGTCCTTTCCTGTCGCTACAATCCCCACATCATGCAACCCCCGCCGACACCGCCCGGAAAGATCGGCGACCACCTGCCCTTCGATCCGAGGCGGGAGCTCGACGCCGTCCTCGGCACCTACAAGGACCGCCGCGGGAGCCTCTGGCAGCGATTTGGCGGCAGCGCGGGCAGGGCGCTCGCGGTCGCGGCACTCGCGATCGCCACGGCGGCAGCGGTCGTCTATGCGCTGCACTTCCACGTGAAGCAGGCACAGAAGGCGCCGCCACCGAAGAAGCCGGTGCCTGTGAACATCCTCCCCGCGAAGTAGTATTCGGTCGGAAACGCACCGACCTTCAAGGGAGAGAACCATGGACCACGAATACCGCCTGTCGCTCGCCATCCAGCTCGCTGCACCGCATATCGACTTCAAGGCCGCGGGCAACATGACGCAGGGCACGAACATCGCTGCTTCGCGCATCATCCAGGCCTACGAGGCGATCCAGAAAGCCGAGCAGCAGCTCGACGCGCGGATGGCGGCTGCGCCGGCGTGATGGGGCCCCGGCCTTCGCCGGGGTGACACTAGAAGTAAGGCACGCCCTGCGCGTTCACGTAGAGCGCGTAAACGCTCTGGCACGCGACCATGAAAAGGCGGTTGCGCTTCACGCCGCCGAAGCAGAGGTTGGCGCAGCGCTCGGGCAGGTGGATGTGGCCGATGGCCTTGCCGTCGGGGGCGAAGATGCGCACGCCGTCGAGGTCCTCGCTGCCCATCCCCCAGCCGCACCAGAGGTTGCCCTCGGTATCGACCTTGAAGCCGTCGGGCGTTCCCACGCCGGCATCGATCAGCACGCGGCGATTGGCGAGGCGCTGGCCGCCATCAAGCACGTCGTACGCATGGATCGCGCGCGGCGCCTTGCACTCGACCACATAGAGGATCTTCTCGTCGGGTGAGAACGCGAGGCCGTTGGGATTCGTGAGTCCTTCAGCCACGGCGGCGATCGCGCGGGTGCCGGGATCGAGGCGATAGACGTTGGTCGGCAGCTCCGGCGTCGCAAGGTTTCCCTCGTAATACCCGCCGATGCCGAAGGACGGGTCGGTGAACCAGATCGAGCCGTCGGACCGCACCACGATGTCGTTGGGCGAATTCAGGCGCTTGCCGCCGTAACCTTCCGCGAGCACGGTGATCGTGCCGTCGTGTTCGGTCCGCGAAACGCAGCGCGAGCCGTGGTGGCAGCTCACCAGGCGGCCCTGGCGGTCGCGGGTGTGGCCGTTGGCGTGGAGCGAGGGCTTGCGGAATACCGAGACCGCGCCGGTCTCCTCGTCCCACCGCATCATCCGGTCGTTGGGGATGTCGCTCCAGAGCAACGCGCGCAGGTCCCCGAACCACACCGGGCCCTCGGCCCAGCGGTAGCCGGTCGCGAGCCGCTCGATGCGCGAGGACTTGATGCGGATCTTCTCGAAGCGCGCGTCGAGGACCTCGATCGCGGGATCGGGATAGCGCGTCGCGTGGGGCCATTCGCCGGTCATGGAAGGCAATGTTACGTGTTAACTTACCGTGCTGAAAATCGGATCGCTGCAGAGGAGATGCACATGACTCGCGTGATGTTGCTGGCGCTCGGCCTCGCGGCCGCCTTTCCCGGCCGGGCGCAGAACGCCGCCGCATGGCTCGAGGCCCAGGGGCTCGAGGCTTCGGAGCCAAAGACTTTCCAGGAGCTCGAGATCGTCGTCGCGCGCGTGAAGGGCGTCAAGGACGCGAAGGCCGCGGAGGAGCGCGTGGTGGTGCTGAAGGCGGGCAAGCCCTTATGGCAGACCAATCCGAAGGAGACCGACCCGGGCTCGAAGTGGACGGTGCATTCGGTGGGCAAGGACCTGGACGGCGATGGCCAGCCGGACATGCACATCTCCAGCTTCAGCGGCGGCGCGCATTGCTGCACGACGCACCAGGTGATGAAGTTGAAGCCCCAGCTGCGCCGCGTGGCGGCGTATTCCGCGGGCAACGTGGGCGGCGGCGAATTCCTCGACGTGGCTGGGCGCAAGGCGCCGGTGATGATCTCCGCCGACGATTCCTCGGCGTTCGCGTTCGCGCCATTCGCCAATTCGTATTTCCCGGTGATGATCCTCGAGGTCGGTCCCAAGGGGCGCATGCAGTTCGCCCGTGACCTGATGCAATCGAAGCTGCCCGGGCAGCCGCCGCCTGTCTGCGCCAACCCGGTGGCGACCGGGAACCTGTGGCTGAAGGAGCGTTGCGGCGAATACACCTCCTCGCGCCGCCAGGAGCGCACCAACCAGATCAAGACGCGCCTAGCGGGCATCAAGTCGGGCCGCTCGGCGGACAAGCTCAAGTGGGAGGACTACTTCGAGAACGGCGTGCTCGCGGCGGTCTCCGCGGAGATGAACCGCTATACCTACACCGGCCACGGGCACGCGGCGTTGAACTGGCTGGAGACTGTCTGGCCGGGCAACGATGCGATCAAGGTGCGCTTCGTGAACACGCTGCGCCAGACGCAGGGCAAGAGCGTGTTCGCCGAAGACCTTCGCGGCCTTGCCTCCAGTTATCAATAAGCCCTAATCGCCGGCAATGGCTCGAGCAGTCTGCGCCAGCAAAGTCCTGACCGCGGCAGCGGTCATCGGGCGGGCAAGCAGGAAGCCCTGGGCGCGCCGGCACCCCAGCCGCTCGAGCTCCGCCAGTTGCTCCTCGGTCTCGACCCCCTCCGCCACGACATCGAGCCCCAGGCCCTTCGCCATCGCCACGATCGCGGTCACGATCATCGCGTCGTCGGGATCGATGGTGAGGTCGCGCACGAACGACTGGTCGATCTTCACCGTGTCGATCGGCAGCCGCTTCAGGTAGGCGAGACCCGAATAGCCGGTGCCGAAGTCGTCGATCGCGATGCACGCCGAGCGCCGCGATCTCATCCAGCGCCTGGCGCGCGTCGCTCGCGCCCTCGACGATCACGCTCTCGGTCACCTCGAGCTCCACCATGCGCGGGTCGATGCCGGTCTCGTGGATCAATCGCCGCAGCCGGTCGACGAAGTTCGATCGCGCGAGCTGGCGCGCCGACACGTTCACCGAGATCGTGAGGGGGCGGCCCGGGGTCTGCCACGTCCTCGCCTGCCTGAGCGCCTCGCGCAACACCCACTCGCCGATGGGCACGATGAGCCCCGATTCCTCCGCGGTCGCGATGAACTCCGATGGGGGCACCGTGGTGCCCCCCGGGGGGCTCCAGCGCAAGAGCGCTTCGAAGCCGGTGATGGAGCGGTCGCGCAGGTCGAAGAGCGGCTGGTAGTGCAGCTCGAACTCGCGGTTCTCGATCGAGCGCCGCAGCGCGTTCTCGAGCGTGAGCCGCTGCTGGGCGGCCACGTTCATGTGCTGGGTGAAGAACTGGAAGTTGGCGCGGCCCGAATCCTTGGCGTGGTACATCGCGGTATCGGCGTTGCGCATCAGCGTTTCCGTGTCCGCGCCGTCCGAGGGGTAGAGGCTGATGCCGATCGAGGCCGCCACGTGCAGGTCGTTGCCGTGGAGGTGTAAGGCGTTTCCCAGCACCTCCAGGATCTTGCCGGCGACCACGGCGGCGTCGGCGGCGTCCTCGATCTCCGGGATCACGATCACGAATTCGTCCCCGCCCACGCGCGAGACGGTGTCGCCTTCGCGCACGCAGACCAGGATGCGGCTCGCCACCGACTGCAGCAGCCGGTCGCCCAGCTGGTGGCCGAGCGAGTCGTTGATCATCTTGAAGCGGTCGAGGTCGATGAACAGCACCGCGATCTGTCCTGCGTTGCGGTGCGCCTGGGCGATCGCCTGCTGGATGCGGTCGCGCAGCAACACCCGGTTGGGCAGCCCGGTGAGCGCGTCGTGGTGCGCCATGTGCGCGATGCGCTGCTCGGCCACCTTGCGGTCGGTGATGTCCATGGCGACGCCGATCACGCGCTCGGCGCGCCCGTTGGCGCCGCGATGCACCTGGCCGCGGTTGGAGATCCAGTGCACCGACCCGTCCGGCCAGACCACGCGGTAATCGACCTGGAAGTCGGCGCCGTGGCGCAGCGCGTGGCGGAAGGTCGCCTGGAAGAGCTCGCGGTCGGCGGCGTGCATGACCTGCTGCAGCTCGCGGTAGTCGACGGCCCGGGCGTCCCGCGCGCGGCCGAAGAGGACGCTCAGCCCTTCGGAGTAGTTGAAGCGGTCGGTGTCGCATTCCCAGTGCCACATGCCGAGCTGCGCCGCCTCCATGGCGAGACGCAGCTGCGCCTCGCTCTCCCGCAGCGCCGCCTCCGCGAGCTTGCGCCTCGAGATGTCCACGATGGTGACCATGGTTCCGTCCACACGCCCGTCCGCCCCGTGGATCGGTGCGATGGTCATGGACACGTCGATCAGGCGCCCGTCGCGCGCCATGCGCTGGGTCTCCTCGATCCAGATGGTCTCGCCGGCTTCCGCGCGCAGGCGCATGCGCTCGGTCTCATCCTTCCAGTGCGTGGGCACGATCGAGGTCACGGTGCCGAGGACTTCGGCCTCCTTCCAGCCGAACATGCGCTCCGCGGACGGATTCCACATGCGGATCGTCTTGTCGCGGTCGCGGGCGATGATGGCGAGCGGCGCGGCATGGATCACGGCGCGCAGCTTCTCGTTGCTGTCGCGAGTGTCGGCCTCCAGCCGCTTCCTCTCGGTGATGTCGACGATCACGCCGACCAGGCCCGCGACCGCGCCGCCGGCGTCGAAGAAAGTCGCCTTGTTGATGATCACGTCGCGGCTGTGGCCGCTCGCCGCATCCGGGAAGTGCGCCTCGTAGGCCTGCGAGCCGGGCGTGTCGAGGAGCTTTACATCGAAGCTGATCGACTTGTTGGCGAGGTCGGTAGGCAGGATGTCCATCACCGTGCGCCCGATGATCTTCTCGCGCCCGGTGTCCACGTAGCGCTCGAAAGCCTCGTTGCAGCCGAGGTACTTGCCGCCCGCATCCTTGAAGAAGACCGGGTTGGGAATCGCCTCGATCAGCTGCTGCGTGAAGGAGAGCTGCGTGCGCAGCTCGCGATTCGCTTCACGCGCGAGCGCCAGCGCCTCGCTGCGGGTGCGCGCAAGCGTGCGCAGCATCCCGAAGAGGAGAAACGACACGACGAGGCCCGCGCCCAGGACCAGGAGCGGCATCGGTCCCAGCCACGGGCTCGGTCGGGGATCGGACTCGAACTCGAGCCGCCATCGCCGGCCCGCAACCGACTGGTCGTGCAGGTGGCGCGCGCGCCACGCGCCCGGGCCCGACGCGGCCTCGTCGCCCCAGGGTCCGGGTGTCCTGTAGAAGACGGTGCCGTCCGACATCTCTGTGGGCGTTTTCCCGGCGGCGCCGAGATCGTGGATGCGCAGGCGCAACCCATGCGCCACGCGGTCGGCGAGCATGGACCAGAGCGTGTCGTCGGCCCGCAGCACCACGTTCACGAAACCCCTCAGGGAGTCGCGGCGCGCCTGCACCGTGGTGGGGCGCGTGCCGCCGTAGACCGGGAGATAGATCACCAGGCCGTAGCTGGAACCGGTCTCCTGGGCCAGCCGGTAGCGGCCGGTCATGATCGGCTCGCCGCTGTCGCGCGAGAGCTCCGCGGCCTCGCGCGCGCCGCGTGTGCGGATATCGAGGCCAAACGCCGCTTCATTTCCCGCGACCGGCTCGAGGTACTCGATGACCCAATATTCCTCGCGAATGCCCGGCGGCCGGATCTGGAAGGCCGGGTACCCCTCCGACTGGAGGGAGCGATCCGCGCGCACGCGGGCGACAAAATCCTCGCGCTCCGCCTCGCGCACCCGCCGGATGTACTCGAGCGCCTGGACCCCGGGCTGGCGCCGGCCGAGCTCGAGCGCCTTCACGTAGGAGCGGAAGTGGTCGCGATCGAGGTCGGTATGGTGGTCGACCAGCGCGTCCAGGCCGTAGAGGAGGTCGATGTAGCGTTGGATGCCGCGGTCGACGACGCTCGCCGCGATCTGGGCGGTATTGGCGAAATCCGCGCGAATCCGGCTTTCCACCTGCCGTCCGACCACGAACCACGCGAACACCGTCGCTGATACTCCCAGCGCGAGGGCGACCAGGGCGACGTTCTGGGACCGAAGGTAGCTCTTCATTCGGAATCGGGGGTGGGAAAAGATAGAATAGCTGCTTTTGTCCGGAACCAAAGTGGCACTGATCGTCCAGAAATACGGCGGCACCTCCATGGGAAGTCCCGAGCGGATCCGTGAGGTGGCGCGACGCGTCGCGCGCTTCGCCAAGCAGGGGCACCAGCTGGTGGTCGTGCCCTCGGCGATGGCGGGCGAGACCAATCGCCTGCTGGGCCTCGCCCGCGAGCTGAACCCGCAGGCCGATCCACGCGAGCTCGACGTGATCGCCTCCACCGGCGAACAGGTCTCGATCGGGCTGCTGGCGATCGCGCTGCAGGCCCAGGGCCTCGCGGCGAAGAGCTACACCGGCTGGCAGGTGCCGATCCTCACCGACGGCGCGCACACCAAGGCGCGCATCCTCGCGATCAAGGAGGAGAACATCCGCGAGGACCTGATGGCGGGCAAGGTGGTGATCGTCGCGGGCTTCCAGGGCATCGATGACGACGACAACATCACGACGCTCGGGCGCGGCGGCTCGGACACCACCGGGGTCGCGCTCGCCGCGGCGCTGAAGGCCGACGAGTGCCAGATCTACACCGACGTGGACGGGGTCTACACCACCGATCCGCGCGTGGTGCCCGAGGCCCGGCGCCTCGACACGGTGACCTTCGAGGAAATGCTGGAGCTCGCATCGCTCGGCTCGAAGGTGCTGCAGATACGCTCGGTGGAATTCGCCGGCAAGTACAAGGTGAAGCTGAGGGTGCTGTCGTCGTTCACGGACGTGGACTCGACCGACATGGGCACGCTCATCACGTTCGAGGAAGACGAGAACATGGAACAAGCCATCATTTCCGGTATCGCGTTCAACCGCGACGAAGCCAAGATCACCGTGCTGGGCGTGCCCGACAGGCCGGGCATCGCCTTCGGCATCCTGGGCCCCATCGCCGATGCCAACATCGACGTGGACATGATCATCCAGAACGCCTCGACCTCGGGGCTGACGGACTTCTCGTTCACCGTGCATCGCAACGAGTACAAGCGCGCGATGCAGATCCTCGAGACCACGGTGCAGCCCGCCATCCAGGCGCGCGGCGTGGTGGGCGACGACCGCATCGCCAAGGTGT